>NZ_BAABDO010000085.1:0-28799 GCF_039539665.1 Actinomadura keratinilytica | reverse complement strand
CGGGTGCGGCGCAGCGCCGCGGCCATGCCCGCGGCCGCCGCGCCCCGGTCGGCGGCGCCGGCGATGGGGCGCCCGATCACCAGCAGGTCGGCCCCGGCCGCCAGCGCCTCCTCGGGGGCGGCGACCCGCGCCTGGTCCTGCGTGGCGGCGCCTGCCGGCCGCACGCCGGGGGTGATGAGGGTGACGCCGGGGCCGACCTCCGCGCGTACCGCAGCGGCCTCCTGAGGCGAGCAGACAAGCGCTTGGGCGCCCGCGTCCACCGCCAGGGCCGCCAGGCGCCGCACGGCGTCGTGCGCGGGCCCCGCCAGCCCGATGCGGGCCAGATCGTCGTCGCGCAGGGAGGTCAGCACCGTCACCGCCGCGATCCGGGTGTCCGGCGCGGCGTCCACGGCGGCGCGGATCATCGCCGGGCCGCCCGCCGCGTGCACGGTGAGGAAGGCCGGCTTCAGCCGCGCCACGGCGCGCGTCGCGCCCGCCACGGTGGCGGGGATGTCGTGCAGCTTCAGGTCCAGGAACACCTGGACGTCGTGGCCGGCGCCGCGCACGCCGGCCACGACGTCCGGCCCGTACCGCAGGTACAGCTCCAGGCCCACCTTGACGGTGCTGACGTGCGGCGCGACCTGGGAGGCCCACCGGGCGGCCGTCTCCAGGTCGGGGGCGTCCAGCGCCACGGCGATGGGGGCGGGGGCAGCGGTCGGGGCAGCGGTCACGGCAGCTTCTCCTTCGTCTCCGCCGGCACGGGCTCCTCGGGGCGGACCTGGGGCGGGACGTAGCCGGGGGGCCTGTGGGCCAGGCCCACGGCGTCGGCCAGGGTCAGCCGGCGCGCCGCCAGGGCGTCCTCCAGTTCGCGCAGGATGCGGGTGCCCGCGGACGGGTCGTGGAACAACGTGGTGCCCACCGCGACCGCCGAGGCCCCGGCCAGCACGAACTCCAGCGCGTCCAGCCCGGTGGCCACGCCCCCCACGCCGATGATGGGGGTGCTGGGCAGCGCGGCGTGCACCTGGTAGACGCAGCGCACCGCCACGGGCCGCACGGCCGGGCCGGACAGGCCGCCCGACACGCCCGCCAGCGTGGGCCGCAGCGTGTCGGTGTCGATGGCCATCCCGACCATCGTGTTGATCAGGGTCAGCGCGTCGGCCCCGGCGTCCACGCAGGCCAGCGCGATGGTGACGATGTCGGTGACGTCGGGCGCGAGCTTGGCGATCACCGGCACCCGGCTGTTGGCGCGCACCGCCCGCACCACGGCGGCCGACGCGCGCGGGTGCCAGGCGAACATGCGGCCGCGGTCCTCGACGTTGGGGCAGGCGACGTTCACCTCGATCGCGGCGACGCCGGGCACGCCGCGCAGCCGCCGGGCCAGCTCGCCGAACTCCTCGACGCTGTTGCCGGCGAGGGACACGATCGTCCGCACGCCCTGCCCGGCCAGCCACGGCAGGTCGCGCTCGAGGAAGCCGTCGATGCCCGGACCGGGCAGGCCCATCGCGGTCAGCAGCCCGGAGGGCGTCTCGGCCACCCGCGGGGTGGGCCGGCCGGCCCGCGGCTGCGCCATCACCGAGGTGGTGACGAACGCGCCCAGCCGGGTCAGGTCGGTGAACTGGGCCAGCTCGCGGCCGGTCCCGCCGCAGCCGGACGCCGTCAGCACCGGGTTCGGCAGCTCCAGGTCGCCGAGCCGGGTCCGCATCCTGTCCGAGGTCATCTACTGGGCCTCCTCACGGGCGCGGTCGGCGGCGTCGTCCCGGTCCGGCACCGCCCGGGTGTGCAGGACGCGGGGGGCGCCCAGGGCGTCGAACGGGATGGTGCCCAGGTCGCCCCAGCGGACGCGGTCGCCGCGCAGCACCGGCCCCTCGGTGCAGGCGCGCACCATGCGGGTCACCCCGTCGTCGCCGTAGAACGGCAGCACGCACGTCATGCACACGCCGATGCCGCACGCCCCCGTCTGCTGCAGGAACTCCTCCACCGACACCTGGGAGGGCAGGCCGACGTCCCCGGCGATGCGGGTGACCGTGCGCAGCAGCGCCGTGGGCCCGCACCCGTAGACGACGTCGGAGGCGGTCTCCTCGATCACCCGGGGCAGCACCTCGCGCAGCGTGCCCTTCTCCCCCAGCGAGCCGTCCTCGGTGACGACGGTGGCGCTGTCGCCGATGCGCTGGGCCATCCGCGACCCGAACACCTGCCGGGCCGTGGCGCCCGCCAGCACGAAGTGCACCTGGCAGCCGCGCCGGTGCAGCGTGTCGGCCAGCGCGAACAGCCCGGCCGCGCCCGGCCCGCCGCCCACCAGCAGGCAGCCGACCGGGTCGCGGGGCAGCCGGAACGGGCGGCCCAGCGGACCGGCCACGTCGAGCCGGTCGCGCGAGCGCAGCCCGGCCAGCCAGCGGGTGCCCGGATCGCGGACGGCGAACACCATCTCCACCGTCCCGCCGTAGTCCGACTTGACCTCGTGGACGGCGACGCACCGGCGCACCAGGCGGCTGGTGTGCTCGCCGCCCACGGCGAGCGCCACGAACTGCCCCGGCCGGAACCGCTCCGCGACCCCGGGGGCCACCGCCGTCAGCGCGTGGTAGTCGCCCACCTGGCGCACCGTCAGAACGGTTGCCGACGTCTGCACCGGTGTGTCGGACACCCGTCTCCCTCTCGTCGTCGCCGGGCCGCGCGGCCCGGCGCTCATCCGCCGGTCAGCCCCGCCCGGCCTCCCGTCACGCGGGCCCCGCGCCGTGCGCGCCGCGCAGGCGCTCGGCGTGCTCCTGCAGCGAGCGCACGCCGATCTGGCCGCCGACGATGGCCTCGATGCCCTGCACGGCCGCCGCCAGGCCCTGCACCGTCGTCACGCACGGCACGCCGCGCAGCACGGCCGCGGTACGGATCTCGTAGCCGTCCAGCCGCGGCCCCGACTGTCCGGGGCTGCCGAAGGGAGTATTGACGATGAGGTCCACCTCGCCGTCGAGGACGCGCCGTACGATGGTGGGCTCGCCGTCGGGTCCCGGGCCGTCGCTGTGCTTGCGCACGATCTTGGCATGCACGCCGTTGCGGCGCAGGACCTCCGCGGTCCCCTCCGTGGCAAGAATCTCAAAGCCGAGGTCAGCAAGGCGCTTGACGGGGAACACCATGTGCCGCTTGTCCCGGTTGGCCACCGACACGAACGCGCGGCCCTTGGTGGGCAGGGCGGCGCCGTAGGCGGCCTGCTGCGACTTGGCGTAGGCGGTGCCGAACCCCTCGTCGATGCCCATGACCTCGCCGGTGGAGCGCATCTCGGGGCCGAGCACGGTGTCCACGCCGTGGCCCTCGGGGGTGCGGAACCGGTTGAACGGCAGCACCGCCTCCTTGACCGCGATCGGCGCGTCCAGCGGCAGCGACCCGCCGTCGCCGGACGGCGGCAGCAGGCCCTCGGCGCGCAGCTCGGCGATGGTGGCGCCGAGCATGATCCGGGCGGCGGCCTTGGCCAGCGGCACGGCGGTGGCCTTGGACACGAACGGCACGGTGCGCGAGGCCCGCGGGTTGGCCTCCAGCACGTACAGCACGCCGGCCGACAGCGCGTACTGGACGTTCATCAGCCCCCGCACGCCGATGCCGCGGGCGAGGGCCTCGGTGGCCTCGCGGATGCGGCGCAGGTCGTCGTGGCCGAGGGTGATGGGCGGCAGCGCGCACGCCGAGTCGCCGGAGTGGATGCCGGCCTCCTCGATGTGCTCCATGACCCCGCCGAGGTAGAGCTCCTCGCCGTCGAACAGCGCGTCCACGTCGACCTCGATGGCCTCGTCGAGGAACCGGTCGACCAGCACGGGGTGCTCCAGCAGACCGCCCCGGGTCTGCATCTCCAGGTACGCCTCCAGCGTGGCGTCGTCGTAGACGATCTCCATGCCGCGGCCGCCCAGCACGTAGGAGGGCCGCACCAGCACCGGGTAGCCGATCTCGGCGGCGATCTCGCGGGCCTCCTCGAAGGAGGTGGCGGTGCCGTGCTTGGGCGCGGTCAGCCCGGCGCGGTGCAGCACCCGGCCGAACGCGCCGCGGTCCTCGGCCAGGTGGATGCTCTCCGGCGAGGTGCCGACGATCGGCACGCCCGCGTCCTTGAGCCGCCGGGCCAGGCCCAGCGGGGTCTGCCCGCCCAGCTGGACGATCACCCCGGCGACCTCGCCGGTCTTCTGCTCGGCGTGCACCACCTCCAGCACGTCCTCCAGCGTCAGCGGCTCGAAGTACAGCCGGTCGGAGGTGTCGTAGTCGGTGGAGACGGTCTCGGGGTTGCAGTTGACCATGACGGTCTCGTAGCCCGCCTCGGCCAGGGTGAACGAGGCGTGCACGCAGGAGTAGTCGAACTCCACGCCCTGCCCGATGCGGTTCGGCCCGGACCCCAGGATGATCACCTTGGGCTTGGTGCCGGGCGGCACCTCGGTCTCCTCGTCGTAGGAGGAGTACAGGTAGGGGGTGCGGGCGGCGAACTCGGCGGCGCAGGTGTCGACGGTCAGGTAGACGGGCCGGACGCCGAGGGCGTGCCGCAGCTCCCGCACCACCTCCTCCGACAGGCCGCGCAGCTCGCCGATCTGGGCGTCGGAGAAGCCGTGCCGCTTGGCCCGCAGCAGCTTGTCGCGGGTGAGCGCGTCCTCGGCGGTGCGGATCTCCTCGGCGATCTCGTTGAGCGCGGCGATCTGGTCCAGGAACCAGGGGTCGATGCCGGTGGCCTCGTGCAGCCGCCGCACCGACGCGCCCGCCCACAGCGCCCGCTGGACGGCGCGCAGCCGCCCGTCGTGCGGGCGGCTCGCCTTGGCGACCCACTCCTCGGCGTCGCCGCGGTCCCCGGCCCAGGAGAACGAGGAGCCCTTCTGCTCCAGCGACCGCAGCGCCTTCTGCAGCGCCTCGGTGAAGCACCGGCCGATCGCCATGGCCTCGCCCACCGACTTCATGTGGGTGGTGAGGGCCTCGTCGGCGCCGGGGAACTTCTCGAACGCGAACCGCGGCACCTTGACCACCACGTAGTCGAGGGTCGGCTCGAACGAGGCGGGGGTCTCGGCGGTGATGTCGTTGGGGATCTCGTCGAGGGTGTAGCCGATGGCCAGCCGGGCGGCGATCTTGGCGATGGGGAAGCCGGTGGCCTTGGACGCCAGCGCCGACGACCGCGACACCCGCGGGTTCATCTCGATGACGACCATGCGCCCGGTCTGCGGGTGCACGGCGAACTGGATGTTGCAGCCGCCGGTGTCCACCCCGACCTCGCGGATCACCGCGATCGCCACGTCCCGCATGTTCTGGTACTCGCGGTCGGTGAGCGTCATGGCGGGCGCCACGGTGATCGAGTCGCCGGTGTGCACGCCCATCGGGTCCAGGTTCTCGATGGAGCACACGATGACGACGTTGTCGGCGGCGTCCCGCATGACCTCCAGCTCGTACTCCTTCCAGCCGAGGATCGACTCCTCCAGGAGCACCTCGCTGGTCGGGGACGCGGCCAGCCCGGCGCCGGCGATGCGGCGCAGGTCGTCCTCGTCGTGGGCCATGCCGGAGCCGGCGCCGCCCATGGTGAACGACGGCCGCACGACGAGCGGGTAGCCGAGGTCGGCGGCGGCGGCCAGGCACTCGTCCATGGTGTGGCAGATCACCGAGCGGGCCGACGCGGCGTTCAGGCCGTGCTCGCGGGCGACCTTGTCGACGACGGCCTTGAAGCGCTCGCGGTTCTCGCCGGCCTGGATGGCCTCCACGTCGGCGCCGATCAGCTCCACGCCGTAGCGCTCCAGCACGCCCGACTCGTACAGCGCCATGGCGGTGTTGAGCGCGGTCTGGCCGCCCAGGGTGGGCAGCAGCGCGTCCGGCCGCTCCTTGGCGATGATCTTCTCGACCACCTCCGGGGTGATCGGCTCGACATAGGTGGCGTCGGCGAACTCGGGGTCGGTCATGATCGTGGCGGGGTTGCTGTTGACCAGCACCACGCGCAGGCCCTCGGCCTTGAGCACCCGGCACGCCTGGGTGCCGGAGTAGTCGAACTCGCAGGCCTGGCCGATCACGATCGGGCCGGAGCCGATCACCAGGACGGAGTTCAGGTCGGTCCGCCGCGGCATCAGCGGGCACCCCCCATCAGCTCGCAGAAGCGGTCGAACAGGTTCGTGGCGTCGTGCGGTCCCGCCGCCGCCTCCGGGTGGTACTGGACGCTGAACGCCGGGTAGTCGAGCAGCCGCAGGCCCTCGACGCAGCCGTCGTTGAGGTTGACGTGGCTGACCTCGCCGCGTCCGTACGGGGTGTCGAAGGTGCCGTCGGTCGGCGCGTCCACGGCGAACCCGTGGTTGTGCGCGGAGATGTCCACCTTGCCGGTCGTGCGGTCCCGCACCGGCTGGTTGATGCCCCGGTGCCCGAACCGCAGCTTGTAGGTGCCGAGCCCGAGGGCCCGGCCGAAGATCTGGTTGCCGAAGCAGATGCCGAAGAACGGCCGGCCGGCGTCCAGCACGCCGCGCAGCGCATCGACGGCGTAGTCGGCGGCGGCCGGGTCGCCGGGGCCGTTGCTGAAGAACACCCCGTCGGGGTCGAGCGCGAGGATGTCCTCGGCGGTGCTGGTCGCGGGCAGCACGTGCACCTCGCAGCCGCGCTCGGCCATCCGGTACGGCGTCATGGCCTTGATGCCCAGGTCGACGGCGGCCACGGTGAACCGCTTGGCGCCGTGCGCGGCGACCACGTACGGCTCGGGCGTGGACACGTCGCGGGC
Organism: Actinomadura keratinilytica; assembly: GCF_039539665.1. NCBI lineage: Bacteria > Bacillati > Actinomycetota > Actinomycetes > Streptosporangiales > Thermomonosporaceae > Actinomadura > Actinomadura keratinilytica. The sequence goes on along the minus strand of NZ_BAABDO010000085.1, from coordinate 22,126 downwards.
CAGGTCGGCGCCCACCATGGACGGGCTGGCCAGCACCTTGTCCAGCAGGTCGCGCTCGGGGGCCAGCGCGGCGTCGCCGCTGAAGATCCCGGCGCGCATGGCGCCCTTGTCGCGCAGGTGGCGGGTGAGCGCGCGGGTACCGGGGGCGGCGATGCCGACCACGCCCTGCTCGCGCAGCGCCGCGTCCAGCGTGCCGGTGGCGCGCCAGCTGGACGCCACGCGGGCGGGTTCGCGCACCACGTACCCGGCGACGTGGATGCGGCCCGACTCGGGGTCCTCGTCGTTGACGCCGGTGTTGCCGATGTGCGGGGCGGTCATCGCCACGATCTGCCGGGCGTAGGACGGGTCGGTGAGGGTCTCCTGGTAGCCGGTCATGCCGGTGGCGAAGACCATCTCGCCGAAGGTCTCGCCCAGCGCCCCGTACGCGACCCCGTGGAAGGTCTTGCCGTCTTCGAGGACGAGCACGGCGGGAGGTGGGGTCACTGCAGCTTCCCTTCCAGTACGGTCGCGCGGCCGCGCAGGAACGTCGCGATGATCCGGCCCGGCAGCTCCAGCCCCTGGTAGGGGGTGTTGCGGCTCTTGGACGTCATCGCGGTCGGGTCCACCGGGCGGCGCGGCGCCGGGTCGTACAGCGTGATGTTGGCGGGCGAGCCCGCGGCCAGCGGGCGGCCCTGCCCGGACAGGCGGCCGATGCGCGCGGGGCGGAACGACATGCGGTCGGCGACCCCGGCCCAGTCGAGCAGCCCGGTGTCGACCATGGCCTCCTGGACGACCGGCAGCGCCGTCTCCAGCCCGATCATGCCCATGGCGGCCTCGGCCCACTCGGTCTCCTTGGCCTCCACCGGGTGCGGGGCGTGGTCGGTGGCCACGCAGTCGATGGTGCCGTCGGCCAGCGCCTGCCGCAGCGCGGCGACGTCGTCGGCGGTGCGCAGCGGCGGGTTCACCTTGTAGATGGGGTCGTAGGTCTCGGCGCAAGTGTCGTCGAGCAGCAGGTGGTGCGGGGTGACCTCGGCGGTGACCCGGCAGCCGCGGCTCTTGGCCCACCGGATGATCTCCACCGAGCCGGCGGTGGACACGTGGCACACGTGCACCCGCGAGCCCACGTGCTCGGCCAGCAGCACGTCCCGGGCGATGATCGCCTCCTCGGCCACCGCGGGCCAGCCGGGCAGGCCGAGCCGGGCCGATACCTCGCCCTCGTTCATCTGGGCGCCCTCGGTCAGCCGCGGCTCCTGGGCGTGCTGGGCGATGACGCCGTCGAACGCCTTGACGTACTCCAGCGCCCGCCGCATGATCACCGCGTCGGACACGCAGTGCCCGTCGTCGGAGAACACCCGCACCCGGGCGGCCGAGTCGGCCATGGCGCCCAGCTCGGCCAGCTGCTCCCCGGCGATGCCGCGGGTGACCGCGCCGACCGGCTGGACGTCGCAGTAGCCGGCCTCGCGGCCCAGGCGCCACACCTGCTCGACCACGCCCGCGGTGTCGGCGACGGGGTCGGTGTTGGCCATCGCGTGCACGGCGGTGTAGCCGCCCATCGCGGCGGCCTTGGTGCCGGTCTCGACGGTCTCGGCGTCCTCGCGGCCGGGTTCGCGCAGGTGGGTGTGCAGATCGACCAGGCCGGGCAGCGCGATCAGGCCGTCGGCGGGCACGACCTGGGCGCCCGCGGCGTCCAGGTTCCGGCCGATCTCGGCGATCACGCCGTCGCGGACGAGGATGTCGGCGGGGTCGCCGCCCAGGATCCGCGCGCCTTTGATGAGATGGGTGACGCTCACCTTGCGGCAACCTCCTTGCCGATGGCGGGTTCGGAACCGCCGAGCAGCAGGTACAGCACGGCCATGCGGGCGCTGACGCCGTTGGCGACCTGCTCGACGACGGTGGAGCGGGGCGAGTCGGCCACCTCGGCGGCGATCTCCACGCCGCGGTTCATCGGGCCGGGGTGCATGACGATGGCGTCGTCGGACAGCCGGGCCAGCCGTTCGGCGTCCAGGCCGTAGCGGCGGCTGTACTCGCGGACGCTGGGGAAGTACGCGGCGTTCATCCGCTCGCGCTGCACCCGCAGCATCATCACCACGTCGCTCTTGGGCAGCACCGCGTCCAGGTCGTAGGACACCGAGCACGGCCAGGTGTCGACCGCGACCGGCAGCAGCGTGGGCGGCGCGACCAGCGTGACGTCGGCGCCGAGGGTGCCCAGCAGCAGCACGTTGGAGCGTGCCACCCGGCTGTGCAGCACGTCGCCGACGATCGTGACGCGGCGGCCCTCCAGGCTGCCCAGGCGGCGGCGCATGGTGAACGCGTCCAGCAGCGCCTGCGTGGGGTGCTCGTGGGTGCCGTCGCCGGCGTTGACGACGCTGCCGCGCACCCAGTTGGCCAGCCGGTAGGGGGCGCCGGACGCCGAGTGCCGGATGACCACGCAGTCGGCGCCCATGGCCTCCAGCGTCAGGGCGGTGTCCTTGAGGCTCTCGCCCTTGGACACGCTCGACCCCTTGGCGGAGAAGTTGATCACGTCGGCGGACAGCCGCTTGGCGGCCGCCTCGAACGAGATGCGGGTGCGGGTGGAGTCCTCGAAGAACAGGTTGACCACGGTGCGGCCGCGCAGCGTGGGCAGCTTCTTGATGGACTGGTCGGCGACCCGGGCCAGCTCCTCGGCGGTGTCCAGCACGAGCAGCGCGTCGTCCTTGCTCAGGTCGGCGGCCGAGATCAGGTGGCGCATCAGCCGTGCCTCCCCTCGGCGGAGCGCGGGCGCCCGTCGGCCGGGCCGAGCAGCACCGCGTCGCGCCCGTCGTTCTCGGCGAGCATGACCCGCACGGTCTCCCGCATGGAGGTGGGCAGGTTCTTGCCCACGTAGTCGGCGCGGATCGGCAGCTGCCGGTGGCCGCGGTCGACGAGCACGGCCAACTGCACGGCGCGCGGGCGGCCCAGGTCGCCCAGGGCGTCCAGGGCGGCGCGGACGGTGCGGCCGGAGAACAGCACGTCGTCCACCAGGACCACGATGCGGTCGTCGACGCCGCCGGCGGGCAGCTCGGTGCGGTTCAGCGCGCGGGCGGGCTTCATCCGCAGGTCGTCGCGGTACATGGTGGCGTCCAGCGAGCCGCGCGGGACCGGGCGGCCCTCCACCCGCTCCAGCAGCTCGGCCAGGCGCCGCGCCAGCGTCACGCCGCGGGTCTGGATGCCCAGCAGGACGACGTCGTCGCCGCCCTTGGTGCGCTCGAGGATCTCGTGGGCGATGCGGGTGAGCGCGCGCCGGATGTCGGGGCCCTCCAGAACGGCCTTGTGCCCGGGGTTGCTCCCGGGACCGGCGGGCCGGGGGTCACCGTCCGCCACCCGCGCCTCCGGCGGATCCTCCCGCCGGGGGGCAGCATTCACCACAGAAACCTCCTTTCCCGCCTCACGGGACGGGTCTTAAAGGACGCTCGTCCGTATCACCGTAGCAGTCCGCCCGCTCCGTCCCGTACCGGGGATACCGGGCGTCTTGCCTGGTGAGAGCGGTCACATTCGGGGAATGAAGGGATCGGGCGCCGGAGGTGACCGGTGCGCGCGACGGGCCGGCCCGATCCGGACGGTCCGGATCGAGACCTGCGGATTCGACCGCTTTTTTCCAATCAGCTTGACCTAGGGCCGTCCCCGTTTTACCGTCACTGTCCGTAACCATCGCTGGAGACGGACCCTTGGGGCGGTGCAGCCTCCGGGTCCGGGCTTCCCCCCGGGCGCGAAGGAACACGTCCCGGGGGCCCGACAACGACGACGAAAGTGAGCCTGGGGGACCGCACATGCCGTCTGAATACGCTAAGGCTCTTGGGGCGCGCCTACGCGCCATCCGCACCCAGCAGGGTCTGTCCCTGCACGGTGTGGAGGAGAAGTCCCGCGGCCGCTGGAAGGCCGTCGTCGTGGGTTCGTACGAGCGGGGCGACCGCGCCGTCACCGTTCAGAAGCTGGCCGAGCTCGCCGATTTCTACGGCGTGCCGGTTTCCGAGTTGCTGCCCGGCGGAGCCGCGCCGAGCCCGCTCGGTCCCACTCCGAAGCTCGTGATCGATCTCGAGCGTCTGCAGCAGCTTCCGAAGGACAAGGCCGGTCCCCTCGCCCGCTACGCCGCGACGATCCAGAGCCAGCGGGGCGACTACAACGGAAAGGTCCTGTCCATCCGGCAGGAGGACCTGCGGTCGCTGGCGGTGATCTACGACAAGTCGCCGTCCGAACTGACCGAGGAACTGATCGGCTGGGGCGTTCTCGACCCGGAGGCCCGGCGCGCCGTGGAGGCGTTCTGACCACCTGACCGGGAGCCCCCGACCCGGCGTCCGGGGCCTGGTCTGCGGGACGGTCCCCTCGCCTCGCGCGCCAGGCCCGGGACGGCACCACCCGGCCGCGTCACACCGGCCCGTTCATCACCGGCCCGTCATCGCCTGCACGGCGCCGCCGCCGCGGCGGCGAGCACGCCGGCCATGGCGACCGCGCTGACGGTGAAGCCGAGCACGAAGCCCCACTCGGCGGGGAACCCTCCCCCATCCGGCACCGAAGCCGTGACGATCACGGCGCTGACCTGCGTCCCCAGCGACGCCCCCACGGTGCGCAGCAGCGTGTTCACCCCGGTGGCCACCCCCGTGTGCGTCGCGGGCACCGCCGCGACGACGAGATTGGCCACGGCCGCGTAGGCCAGCCCCAGCCCCACCCCCCGCACGGTGCCGCCCGCGTACAGCTGCCACATGGCGTCGTGCGCCACGCTGACGAACCCCAGCCCGGCACCCGCCAGCACCCCTCCGGCCAGCAGCACCCTGCGCGCCCCGACGCGTCTGTCCAGCACGCCCGCGGCGACCCCCGCCGCCGACATCCCCACCGCCGACGGAAGCTGCAGCATGGCCGCCTGCGTGGCGCTGCCCCCGAACCCGAACCCGGTGCTCGCGGGCAGCTGCACCAGCAGCGGGAACAGCACCCCGCCGCCCATCAGCGCGAACCCCGACAGCAGCGAGGCGGCGTTGGCCGTCCACACGCCCCGCAGCCGCATCAGCCGCAGGTCGACCAGCGGCTCGTCCGCCCGCGCCTCCACCGCCAGCCACACGCCCGCCAGCACCGCCGCGACGGCGAGCAGGTGCGCGCCCAGGGTCGGCGCGGCCAGCCCCGCCGCCAGCCAGGCCGCCAGCAGCACCGCGCCCCACCAGTCGATCCGCCCCGCGGGGCGCCGCCGCCCCTCGGGAACGATCCACCACGCGGCGAACCAGCCCGGCACCAGCCCGCACACCGGCAGCCACAGCAGCCAGCGCCAGCCCAGATGGTCGATGACCGGCCCGGCCACGCACCACGACACCGCGCCGCCGACCCCCAGCATGGACGACATCAGCCCGACGGCCGCGGAGGTCCGCGCGGGCGGCACCGTCTCCCGGATGATCGTGTACGCCAGCGGGAACACGCCCCCGCCGACTCCGGCCAGCGCCCGCCCGACCAGCATCACGGGCAGCGACGCCGCCGAGGCCGCCACCACCATGCCCGCCGTCGCCACCGCCAGCACGCCGAGCAGCACCCGCCGCGGCCCGAACAGGTCGCCGAGCCCGCCCGCCAGCGGCGTGGCGACGGCCGCCGACAGGGTCATCGCCGTGAGCGCCCACGCCGCCCCCGCCGCGGAGGTGCCCAGCCCCTCCTGGATGAGCGGCAGCGCGGGCGACACCACCGCCATCGACAGCGAGTACGCCATCACCCCGAGAAAGGCCAGTAACGGCACCAGCCCGCGCCCACCCCGCCCCGCCAATACCCCTCCCTCTCAAACCCCCCAACAATCTCATGCCAGACAAACCACAAGCTCAACCCTCAAACCACCACACCCCGCCGACGATTCACCCCCGCAGCCCCCTGCCGCACTCCTGACAGCGTCCCGATCGACCGACTGCCGCCACCCGCCATGTCCGCCCGGCCGACACAGCGGCTTTCCTGCGTTAGCCGCCCCTCCCCCGGCCTCGCCGCCACCGGGCTCACCCGCGCCGAACGCCCCCTGCGCGCCGCCACCGTCGCACGCCGCCCGGCCCGCCTGCGCCGACCGCCCGAAGTCTTCAAGGGAAGGCCGGACACCGGGCGCGTCCCCTGCAGGGCGAAGTCGCGCTGCCGGTCGCCATCGGGCTGCGTGCCGCCGTGCCGGAGGGGCTGACCGTCGGCCGGGACGCAGGCGCGTCCGGGTGGGGCCGTTGGGTCGGCGGGGTGCGCCGGGTGTTCGGGGAGGGGCCGGGGCCGCCGTCGGCTTGAGGGAGGGGAACGGCGGCCCCGGCGGGTGGGGCGGCCAGACCAGGGGGAGGATGGCCGCCTTGAGGGGGTTGCCGGCGGCGCCCGGTGGAGGCTCCGTGCCCGCGGCGGAGCCGGGCGCAGCGGGATGAGCGGTCTCGGTGGAGGTCGGGCCTCTTCGGCCGGCGCCGGAGAGGCGGGGGCGCGGTGAAGGCCGCCGTGGGCGGTGGACGGTGTTAGGGCCCGCCCCGGCCCGGGCGTTTTCCGGAGTGGGCGGGGTTTGCTTGCGCGGGGCGGGTCAACTGGCGCGGGAGTCGCGGACGGGCAGGGTGGGCTGGCTGGGGACGCCCAGGGTCTCCTCCACCAGGGAGACGAACACCTCGGCGTCGTGCAGCAGCTCGTCGGCCTCGCGCGCGGTCACCGCGCGGGGCAGGCCCGCTTCGGCGGCGGCGCGCTTGTCGGCGCCGGCGGCGAAGAAGGCGGCCCACTCGCGCAGGGCGGGCTCGGCCTCGGGGAGCAGCACCCACACGCTGCGCGGGCGGCCGCGGCGGTGGGTCTCGACGGGCTCCTTGGCGGCCAGCACCGCGGCGGCGGCGCGCAGGGCGGCCAGGTGGGCGCACACGTAGCGCACGGCGGGCGAGGTGGCCTCGGCCGCTTCGGCCAGGCCCATGCGGGCGGCCTGCAGCTGCCCGGCGGCCGTGTGGGCGGGGCGCGCGGCGGGAACCGGGCGTGGACGTGGGCGGGGCAGGTCGCCGAACTGGGCGGAAGAGTGCACGGCGGAGTGGACGCCCCGCGCGGTCTTCGTGACGGACATGGCCTGTCTCCTTCCGGCTCGGGCCGGCCTGGCCGGCCGGGCGGAGCGCTTCCCCTCGCTCCGCCCGGCCGTCCGTCCCGCCGGCTCGCGCGCTCAACCGGCGGGGACGGGCGGGGGCTCCGGGGGCCTCCCCCGGTGAACACCGCGGGCCCCGGCGCGGCCGGCCGCGAGACCGGCGCGCAGGGGACCGCGCCCCGTAGCCCTGGCACGGTCGCGCAACCCGTACCACGTCGAACATAAGTTCGACGCAGTCACAGTAAACCGTCCCCATGACGATTCGTCAACGTGTTCGAACACGGCGGCGATCGCCCTGGTCACCACCAGTGGAGCAGACGGGTCCGACAGTCCGCGGCTAGGCCGGGCGGCGCACGTGGACGGCCACCCCGAGATCGACGATCTTCGGGAAGTACTCGGCGATGTGCATGGGCAGCCGGACGCAGCCGTGCGAGGCCGGGAAGTCGGGCACGCTCGGCGCGCCGTGGAAGGCGATGCCGCCGTTGAAGTAGATCGGGTTGTAGAGCCGGCCCAGCGGCGCGTGGCGCCAGCCGTCGATGCGGCGCAGCGTGCGGTAGTCGCCGGTGGGCGTGACGGCGCGGCGGCAGCGCTCCTTCTTGGTCTTGGGGTCGGTGGTGCAGTAGCGCTTGCCGGACCCCGACGAGACGTGCGAGATCAGCCGCAGCTTGCCGCCCTTGTAGACGACGAGGTACTGGTGCGTCAGGTCGACGTCGACCCGGTCGGACTCGCGCCGCCGGGTCAGCGGCTGGGGCTGCCGGGGAGCGTCCAGCGCCTTCCACACGGCGGCGTCGACGGTGCCGTTGACCGCGAGGCGGTTGACCTTCTGGAAGGCCCACACCGCCATCTGGGTGGACGTCCCGAAGCGGCCGTCGGCGGTCCCCGGGTCGTAGTGGAGCTGCTTGAGGCGGTTCTGCAGCTGCCGTACGGCGGCGCCCTTGGACCCGAGCTTCAGCGTCGGGCGCTGGGCGGGGGCCGCCGCCCGCTCGACGGTGGAGGCGGCGGCGTCCTGGGCGGCCGTCGCCGCCGGGGCCGTGAAGCCGGTCACGGCCACCGCACCGGCCAGTACGACCGCTATCCGTGCACGCATCCTCGTACCTCCCTTCCTGGGCAAATGCACCCTTGGTACAGTTTTCGACACTCTAAAGTGCTCTCATGCATGCAAACGCCGAAAGGGTGGCTAAAGCCCTGCGGGAGCGGGGCGCGACCGGCGAGGTCATCGAGCTGCCCGAGCCCGCCCCCACCGCCCAGGCCGCGGCCGACCAGCTGGGCTGCGAGGTGGGCGCGATCGCCAACAGCCTCGTCTTCGACGCCGACGGCGCCCCGCTGCTGGTGCTGACCAGCGGCGCCCACCGCGTCGACACCGGCAAGGTGGCCGCACTGGTGGGGGCGCGCAAGGTCAGGCGGGCCACGCCGGAGTTCGTCCGGCAGGCGACGGGGCAGCCGATCGGGGGTGTCGCTCCGCTGGGGCACCCGGCCCCGATCCGTACGCTCGTGGATGTCTGGCTGGACAGGCACGAGGTGGTCTGGGCGGCGGGCGGGCATCCGCACACCGTCTTCCCGACCTCCTACGGTGAACTGGTGCGCATCACCGGGGGCGACCCCGCCGACGTCGGAGTGGACGAACAGGGAGCGGACGAATGACGACCGAGATCTGGCACAACCCGCGCTGCTCCAAGAGCAGGGCCGCCAAGGCCGCGCTGGACGAGGCGGGCATCGCCTACACCGAGCGCCGCTACCTGGACGATCCGCCGACGGCCGAGGAGCTCGACGCGGTGCTCACCCGCATCGGCGCCGAGCCGTGGGAGGTGGCGCGGCTGAACGAGCCCGTCGCCAAGGAGCTGGATTTGAAGAACATGGAGCGCGACCGCGCGCGCTGGATCGAGGTGATGGTCGCCAACCCGGTGCTGATCCAGCGGCCCATCGTGCTGACCGGCGACGGCCGCGCGGTCGTGGCCCGCGACCCCGACTCGGTGCGGCGGGTACTCGACAGCGAGTGATGCCGATGTGATTCTGGGGAACCGGACCAACGACGTTCGGGAGGGCGGATGACCGCGCAGATGCGCACCGGGCCGGCCGCGCGAAACCCCGACTTCCGCGGCATCGATCCGCCCGCGCTCAACCAGCTGCTCAGGCAGATGCAGGAGGCGGCCACGGCGATCCGGGGCTGGCTCAACAGCCACCGCCCCCCGCCGGGGGTGTCGGCCGCCGGGTACCGGCAGGCCGACCAGGTGGCGCAGTGGACGGCCGACCAGCTCGGCATGCTGACGCGCCGCTACAACTACGCGGTCACCCATCCCGACCGGGGCCGGGGCGTCCAGGCGCCGTCCGCCCCGGCCCCGACGCCGGGCAAGTCCGCCGGCGCGGGCACGGGTGCGGCGCGGGGCGTCCCCGCGCGGCGGGCCGGGGCCGGCAAGGGCGGGCAGCCGTCCAAGGGCGGCGGGACGCCGCCGCGCTCCGTCAAGCCCGCGCCCGCCAGGCCGCCCCGCGGCACGACGCCGAACGGCGCGGGCGACATCGGCAACTTCCCCACCCGGGAGGCCGCCGCCAAGGCCGCGCGCGCCGACGCGCTGGCCGTGTCCGCCGCGCTCAAGGAGGAGCTGCCCATCCCCAAGTCGGTGTGGCAGCACCTGAAGGCCAACGCCGACGACCCCGACTACACCGAGAAGCTCTACGAGCTGCTCGGCCCGGCCGGGATCGCCGCCCTGATCCAGGCGGCCGGCGGCGCCGAGACGCGCCTGGGCTTCCTCCAGGAGTCGCTGGGGACGGCCAGCCATCACCTCACGATGGACGCCAAGTGGATGCGCACGCTCCTGGAGGAGGCCGAGAGCCGGGACGTCCGCTCCGTCGCGGTGCGGGTGCTCACCGGCGCGGACCTGAGCGAGAAGGCCCGCGAGGCGCTGGCCCGGCAGGGCGTGTACGCCCCGACGTCCGCCGCCTCCCCGTCCGAGACCTGACGACGCAGACCTGACGACGCAGACCTGACGACGCAGACCTGACGACACAGACCTGACGACACAGACCTGACGACACAGACCTGACGACACAGCCGAGACGCGACGAGACCTGAGAGGTCGCCATGGCCGCTCCGCCGCCCCCCGGGAGCCTGCCTCCGCCGCTGGACGCGTCCGCGGCGGCCAAGCTGCCGCCCACCGAGCGCCCCAACCCCGCCTACCGGCAGCTCTACCAGGCGTACGCCGACGCCTACGGCAGCATCGGCAGGCTGCGCAACGCCCTGGACGCGCCCGTCAAGACGCTGAACGGCACGGACGCCTGGCTGGGCCCGGAGGCGCGGCAGTGGGGCGGGCAGCTCGACCAGAACCGCGCCAGCCTGCAGAAGGCCGCCGACCGCATCCTGTGGGACATCTACGACCGCCTCAACGCCACCCAGCGCACCATCCCGGCCTGAACACCCGGGCGCCGTGCGGCCGCGGCGCCCGCGCCCGGGGCGGGACGTACCGCTCGCCCCCGGCCGGACACAGGCGGCGTCACGGGCGGGTCTAGGCTCTACCACGTGAGGGAGCCGAAGCTGCGCGAGATCGACCATCGCGCCTTCCTGCGCCGCCTGAACCCCATCGTGGAGGTGTACGCGGCGGCGATGCGGCCGCCCCGCGACCAGCTGCCGGGACGGCACACGATCATGCAGCGGCACGCCTCCTACCCGGGGTTCCGGGCGTTCGTGGCCGAGCGGCGCGGGGCGCTGCCGGGGCTGAGCGGGCCGGTGCGCGGGTTCGTCTACGGCTTCCACGGCGGCGCCGGGCAGTGGTGGCACGACGTGGTGTACCGGGCGCTGGTGGAGAAGGGCGGCCCCGAGCACGCCGCCGCCTGGATGGACGACGCGTTCGAGGTCGCCGAGCTGCACGTGCACCCCGACCACCAGGGCCAGGGCCTGGGCCGGGCGCTGCTGAACGCGCTGTGCGAGGGCCGTTCGGAGCGCACGGCGGTGCTGTCCACGCTGGACAGCCCGCCGGACTCCCCCGCCCGCAACCTGTACCGCTCGGTGGGCATGATCGACCTGCTCACCGACTTCGAGTTCCCCGGCGGCGGCCCCCGCTACGCGGTCATGGGCGGCATGCTGCCGCTCGCCGCCAAGCGCTGACCCCGGGCCGCGGATCAGGCGGTGGCGCGGATCAGGCGGTGGCGCGGGCGGGGCGGACGGCGCCGTCGCCGGCGTGGCCGGACTCCTCCAGCAGCGCGTACACCTCGCGGGTCGCCGTGGACTTGTTGAAGGTGATGAAGTGGATGCCGGGCGCGTCCTGGTCGAGCAGCTCGCGGCACAGCTCGGCGGCGTGCTCGATGCCCAGCCGCCGCACCGCCTCGGCGTCGCCGGCGACCGCGTCGAACCGCTCGCGCACCTCGGGCGGGAACGGGGCGCCCGACAGCTGCTCGGAGCGCTCGATGGTGCTGAGCCGGGTGACCGGCATGATGCCCGGGATGATCGGCACGTCGCAGCCGGCCGCCGCCACCCGGTCGCGCAGCCGGAAGTAGTCCTCGGCGCGGAAGAACATCTGGGTGATCGCGTAGTCGGCGCCGGCGCGGCACTTGGCCACGAAGTGCCGGGTGTCGCTGTCGATGTCGGGCGAGCGCGGGTGCTTGTAGGGGAAGGCGGCCACGCCCACGCAGAAGTCGCCGGACGCGCGGATCAGGCCGACCAGCTCGGCGGCGTACTCGACGCCCTCGGGGTGCCTGACCCACTCGCCCATCGGGTCGCCGGGCGGGTCGCCGCGCAGGGCCAGGATGTTGCGCACCCCCGCGGCGGCGAACCGGCCGATCAGGTGGCGCAGCTCGGCGCGCGAGTGGGCGACGGCGGTGCAGTGCGCCACCGGGGTGAGGGTGGTGTCGGTGGCGATGCGCTCGACGATGTCGACGGTCTTGTCGCGGGTGCCGCCGCCCGCGCCGTACGTCACCGACACGAACGACGGGCGGAGCGCCTCCAGCTCGCGGATCGTGCGCCACAGGTTCCGCACCCCCTGCTCGGTCTTGGGGGGGAAGAACTCGAAGGAGAACGTCTTGCGGCCGTCGGCCAGCAGCTCTCGGATCGTCGGGGCGCGGTCGGGACGTACGGATCGCATCCTCCAAGCCTAGTGGGGGGCGCCCCGCCGGCCGATCCCCAGGTCGCGGGACACGCCCCGGGACCGCCCCGGTGCACGCGCAGATTTCCCCCTGTCCGAGGATGAAATTACGGACATGGTGCGAAATACTCACTTCGGCCGTAGGTGATCAACCAGCGAACGGAACGATCAGGAAAATGACGACGCGCCGCATCCGCAAGGAGGTCGACGAGGCGCTGCTGGCCTTCGTCGACCGCCGGCGGCCGGACCTGCTGGCGATCAGCCCGGATCTGGTCCCCCTCCTGGACGCGCTGGACGCGCTGCTGGCCGGCGGCAAGCGGCTGCGTCCGCAGTTCTGCTACTGGGGCTGGCGCAGCGCGGGCGGCGGCGAGGCGCCGGGCATCGTGACCGCCGCCGCGTCCCTGGAGCTGCTGCAGGCCAGCGCCCTCGTCCACGACGACGTGATGGACTCCAGCGACACCCGCCGCGGCCAGCCGTCGGCGCACCGCCGCTTCGAGGAGCTGCACCGGCGCGACGGCCTGCTGGGCGCCCCCGAGCCGTTCGGGCTGGGCGCGGCGATCCTGCTGGGGGACCTGTGCCTGGCCTGGTCGGGCGAGATGTACGAGTCCAGCGCACTGGACCCGGACCGGCTGGCCCGGGGGCGCGCCGTCTACGACCTGATGCGTACCGAGGTGATGTGCGGCCAGTACCTGGACGTGCTGGAGGGCGCGCGCCGCGGCGGCACCGTCGAGACGGCGCTGCGCGTGGTGGAGTACAAGAGCGCCAAGTACACCATCGAGCGCCCGCTGCACCTCGGCGCCGCGCTGGCCGGGGCGCCGCCCGAGGTGATCGAGACGCTCAGCGCGTACGGGCGCCCGCTCGGCATCGCCTTCCAGCTGCGCGACGACGTGCTCGGGGTGTTCGGCGACCCGGCCGAGACGGGCAAGCCCGCGGGCGACGACCTGCGCGAGGGCAAGCGGACGGTGCTGGTCGCGCTGACCGCCGAACGCGCCGGGCCCGAGCAGGCCGAGTTCCTGGAGCGGCATCTCGGCGACCCCGAGCTGGACGCCGGGGGCGTGGACCGGCTGCGGACGATCATCGAGGAGACCGGCGGGCTGGCCGCCTGCGAGGAGATGATCGACCGGTACGCGGCCGAGGCCGCCGCCGCGCTGGCGGACGCCCCGCTGGCCGCCGAGGCCGTCGGCGCGCTGGAGGAGCTGGCCGTCGCCGCCACCGCACGCCGGGCCTGACCCGCCCGGCCCCGTCCGGCGCTTGCCCCGTCCGGCGCGCCCGCCGCGGGCGGCGCCGCCCGCGGCGAGTTCGCAGATCGAAGGTTCGGGACGCGGGGACCGGGGCGGCACGGTACAAAAGAGGCATTCCTCAACCCTCGCCTCCCGAGCCGGAGCCCGACGTGCCCCCCACGCCCCGTCCCTCACCGCCCGAGCGGCGTGCGCGACGCGACCCGCGGCCGCGCCGCGACCGGCGCGTGCGCGGCCCGCTGGCCCCGGACGACCCCCGCCGCATCGGCGGCTACCGGCTGCTGGCCCGGCTCGGCGAGGGCGGCCGGGGCGTCGTCTACCTGGCCCGGTCGCCGGAGGGCGAGCCGGTCGCGGTGCGGCTGCGGCGGGGCGGCGCGGCGGGCGGCCGGCGGGCGCTCGGCCGCTTCCGCGCGGAGGCGGAGGCGGCGCTGGAGGTCACGGGCCGGCACATCGCCCGGGTGCTGGACGCCGGCGTCGCCGGCGACCGCCCGTACATCGTCAGCGAGTACGTCGAGGGCCCCACGCTGCAGCGGGTCGTCGAGGAGGAGGGGCCGCTGCCGGACGAGCGGCTGCGCGCGGTGGCGCTGCGCACCGCCGCCGGGCTGGCCGCCGTCCACCGGGCGGGCGCCGTGCACCGCGGCTTCACGCCGAGCGAGGTGGTGCTCGGCCCGGACGGCGCCAAGGTCGTCGGCTTCGGCGCGGCCCGGCTGGCGGAGGCCGCCGGGACAGCCGCGGGCCCGGTGGGCGCGCCCGCCTACCTGGCGCCCGAGCAGATCGAGGACGAGCCGGTCGGCCCGCCCGCCGACGTGTTCGCCTGGGGTGCCGCGATGGTGTTCGCCGCCACGGGACGCCCGCCGTTCGGCACCGGGCCGAGCGCGGCGGTGATGCGGCGGGTGACCTCGCGCCGCCCCGACCTGGGCGGCATGGACGGCCCGCTGCGCGACCTGGCGCTGCGCTGCCTGGACAAGAACCCGGCCGCCCGGCCCACGGCGCGGCAGCTGGTGCGCGCGCTGCGGGAGGGACGTGCGCCCGCCCCCAAGCCGCGGCCCAGGCGCATCCCGGCCTACCGCTGGCGGATGATGGTGGCGCTGGCCGTGGTGATGGCGGTCGGGTTCGTGCTCGGCCTGCTGTGGTGAGCCGCCCGCCGGGCCGCGCGGCGCCGCCCGCGGCGGCGGGCCGCGCGGCCGGTACGCGCGGGGTCAGGGCCGGATCACCAGTGCGGCGGACGGTCGTCCAGGAGCCGGGAGTCGTCGTCGCCGCGCCAGTCGCCCCATCCGGTGTCGGTGTCGTCGGTGGTCTGGTCGGGGAGGATCTCCAGCTCGTCCTCGACCAGCTCGACCACACGCTCGTCGTCGGGTCCCATGCTCATGGGTCCATTGTGGGACATGCCGGGGCGTGCCCGCGGCCGGGTCGGCGATCACGCGGCGACCGCTCGGGGAAGGCCCGGCGACGGCCGGGTGATCGGCCGGGTGGCCGGTCCGGCGGTCGGGCGGGCGGTCAGGCCGGTTCGGCGGCGTGGGCGGCCAGGCGGCGGGCCAGCTCGGCGGCCGCGGCGCCCGGGTCGGCCGCCTCGGTGATGGCGCGGACGACGACCACGCGGGTGGCCCCGGCGGCCAGCACCTGGTCGAGGTTGCCCGCGTCGATGCCGCCGATGGCGAACCAGGGGCGGACCTCGCGCTGCGCGGCGACGTACTCCAGCAGCTTGGGCCCGGGGGCGGGCCGTCCCGGCTTGGTGGGGGTGGGCCACACCGGACCGGCGCAGAAGTAGTCGACGCCCGGTTCGGCGGCGGCCGCCGACGCCTGCTCGTCGGAGTGCGTGGACCGGCCGATGAGCATGTCCTGGCCGACGATGGCGCGGGCGGCCGGCACCGGCAGGTCGTCCTGGCCCAGGTGCAGGACGTCGGCGTGCGCGGCGTGGGCGATGTCGGCGCGGTCGTTGACGGCCAGCAGCGCACCGTGCCGCTCGCAGGCCGCCCGGAACACCCGCAGGTACTCCAGCTCCTGCCGCGCCTCCAGGCCCTTCTGGCGGAGCTGGACGATGTCGACGCCGCCGGCCAGCACGGCGTCGAGGAACTCCGGCAGGTCGCCCTGCCGCTCCCTGGCGTCCGTGCAGAGGTAGAGGCGGGCCCGGTTGAGCCGGGCGCGCAGAGCGACGGCGCGGTCGGAGGGCAGGTGCCTGGACACGGTGGGGGACGTTCCTTTCACTGCTGTGCGCGTGTGCGCTCTCGGCCTGTCCGCGCGTGGCGCGGGTCGTGGAATCGGTACCCGGCGACGGGGGCCGGATGCGGATCGCGGGGTCGCGCGCCGGTGCGCACCGGCCGTGCGGCGGCCGGACGGAACCGTCGCGCGCGACCCCGCAATCGTGTCACGTGCGTTCTTCGGCCCGGCTTCCCGGGCGGCCCCGCGATCCGAAGGCCAGGCTCCGGGCGCCGGGGCTCGGATGCTAGAAGGCCAGGGCCTGGGCGCGGCGCCGCACCTCGGTGCCGCGGTTCTCGCTGAGGGCCTGGACCGGGGTGCCCGGGAGGGTGTCGTCGGCGGTGAACAGCCACCGCAGGGTCTCGACGTCGCTGAAGCCCGCGTCCGACAGCACCGTCAGCGTGCCGGACAGTCCCTTGATCACCTGGCCGTTCCGCAGGAACGCGGCGGGGACCATGAGCTGGCCTTCGCGGCGGATGGCCAGCAGTTTGCGCTCGGCGAGCAGCTGCTTGATCCTGCTGTGCTTGACCCCCAGCCGCGCGGCCGCCTCCTTGAGGGTGAGCCACTCTCCCGCCAGGGCGTCGGTGTGGGGATCGAGATCGCGCTCAACGGTTGCGTGAATCTGCGTCACGCCCCCTGCCTACCACGCCCCTGCAGCTCTCAAACCCCCCGCGTCCCGGGGAAGGACCTTCGGCCCTAAGGCGCCGTCGCGGGCGCCGTTCAGGTTTTCACCGTCTCGCGGACGGGGCGCTCGGGGTCGGCGAGCAGGTCCGGGTCGACCGGCGTGCCCGCGGTCAGCACGCGGCGCGCCTGCGCCAGGTCGCGGGGGCGGTCGACGGTGAGGATGGCGTCCAGGCGGTCGCCGGTGAGCCAGCACACCGACCACTTGGAGCCGTCGGGGTCGCCCCGGTGCAGCACGCGCTCGGACCCCGAGTGGTGGCCCGCGTACTGCACCATGCGGCCGAACTGCTCGGACCAGAAGTACGGCACGGGGTCGTAGACGGCGTCCTCCCCGAGCAGGGTGGCGGCCGCGACGGCGGGGGCGTTGAGGGCGGTGTCCCAGTGCTCGACGAGCAGGCGCCGCCCGTACCTGTTCGACCACCAGGCGGCGCAGTCGCCCACCGCCACGATGTCGGACCGCGGGGCGCCCGCGACGGTGACGCGGAGCGCGGCGTCGGTCGCCACGCCGCCGTCGGTCTCCACGCCGGAGCCGTCCAGCCAGCCGAGTTCGGGGCGGACGCCGACGCCCACCACGATCTCGTCGGCGGCGATGCGGTCGCCGTCGGCCAGCAGCAGCGCCCCGGGCTCGACGGCGGCGACCTTGACGCCGGTGCGCAGCTCCACGCCCGCCTCGTCGTACCAGCGGGCCGTCAGCGCCCCGACCTCGGGGCCGAGGGCGCCGGACAGGGGGGCGTCGGCGGCCTCCACGACCGTCACCGAGCAGCCCTTCTTGGCGGCGGTGGTGGCGACCTCGGCGCCGATCCAGCCCGCGCCGACGATGACGAGGCGGACTCCGGGCGTCAGCCGCGCGCGCAGGTCGCGGGCGTCGTCGATGGTGCGCAGCACGCGCTGGGCGCCGTGGCCGGGCAGGGTGACGGGGGTGGCGCCGGTGGCGATGACGAGCCCGTCGAACTCCAGCTCGCCGGCGGTGGTGGCGACGGTGCCGCCGCGGGGGTCGCCGGGGCGCAGCGCGGTGGCGCGCTCGCCGAGCAGCATCTCGCAGCGCAGCCCGTCCCAGTCGATGTCGACGGTGGTGTCGTCGGCGTCGCCCGCCAGCACCGCCTTCGACAGCGGCGGCCGGTCGTAGGGCCGGTGCCGCTCGGCCGAGACGAGGACCACCTCGCCCTCGTACTCCCTGCGCCGCAGGGCCTCCACCGCCCGCACGCCCGCCAGGCCGCCGCCGACCACGATCACCCTGTTCATGAAGGCACACCTTAGTCCGCCCGGTTGCGGCGGCCTCGGACGGCGGTCTCGGACGGCGGTCTCGGACGGCGGCCTCGGAGGGCCGCCCGGCACGGGAGGCCCGGCACTGGAACGGACTAATGGGACGTAGGGTGGTACATGCGAGAAACCGCGGGAGTCCGGTACGACCGGGCTGAGAGGGCGGCTGTACGGGCCGCCGACCGCCAGGACCTGATCCGGATCATGCCGGCGAAGGGAGTGCACAACACGTGGAGATCGTGATCATCGGGGCCGGGGTCGTCGGGCTGGCCACGGCCTGGCGGGCGGCCGCGCGCGGCGCGTCGGTCACCCTGGTCGATCCCGCTCCGGCGAGCGGGGCGTCGAACGTCGCCGCCGGGATGCTGACCCCCGTCAGCGAGCTGACCTACGGCGAGGAGCCGCTGCTGCGGCTGGGCCTTGCGTCCCTGGCCCGCTACCCGGCGTTCGTCGCCGAGCTGGAGGAGCTGACCGGGGTCGGCACCGGACTGCGCACCGACGGCGTCCTGCAGGTCGCCTTCGACTCCGACGACCTGGCCTACCTGGACGACCTGCGCCGCTTCCAGGAGTCGCTGGGCCTGGCCCCCGAGCACCTGACCGGGCGGGAGTGCCGCAGGCAGGAGCCGATGCTGGCGCCGGGCGTGCGCGGCGGGCTGCTGGTGCCCGGGGACGGCTCGATCGACCCGCGCAGGCTGGCCGCCGCGCTGCTGGCCGCCGCCGAGAAGCTGGGCGTGCGGCCGGTCCGGCGGCGCGCCGAGGCCGTGCTGGTCGAACGCGACGCCGCGGTCGGCGTGCGGCTGGACGACGGGACGCGGCTGCCCGCCGACCGGGTGCTGCTGGCGGCCGGGCCGTGGTCGTCGGACATCGGCGGCCTGCCGCCCGGGACCGTTCCACCGGTGCGTCCGGTGAAGGGCCAGGTGCTGCGGCTGCGCACCCGCGTGCCGTTCCTGCGGCGCTGCACGCGCGGGCTGGTGAAGGGCTCGTCGATCTACCTGGTGCCGCGCGCCGACGGGGAGGTCGTGGTCGGCGCCACCCAGGAGGAGATGGGCTTCGACACCCGCGTCACCGCCGGGGGCCTGTGGGAGCTGCTGCGCGACGCGCGCGAGCTGGTGCCCGGCATCACCGAGCTGGAATTCGCCGAGGTCACGGCGGGGCTGCGGCCCGGGTCACCGGACAACGCGCCGGTGCTCGGCCCGTCGCCGCTGCCGGGGCTGGTGCTGGGCACCGGGCACTTCCGCAACGGCATCCTGCTGACGCCGGTCAGCGCGGACGCCCTCGCCGAGACGCTGCTGGACGGGACGGTGCCCGAGGAGGCCCGCCCCTTCACCCCCGATCGCTTCGAGGTCACGGCATGAAGGTCATCGTCAACGGGCAGGCGCGCGAGGTGCCCGAGGGCACCAGCGTGGCGGAGCTGGTGGCGTCCGTCGCCCCCGCCGTCTCCGGCGTGGCGGCGGCGCTCAACGACGAGGTGGTACGGCGCTCCGACTGGGACGCCACGACGCTACGGGAGGCGGATCGGCTCGAGGTGCTGACCGCCGTGCAGGGAGGTTGACGGTGCGAGAGCAGACGGCCCACACGACTCCGGCCGGCGCGGCCGCGGCGGGCCGGGCCCCCGAGGGCGACGCGGTCCCCGAGGCGGACCGCCTCGTCATCGCGGGCGAGGAGTTCGGCTCCCGGCTGATCATGGGCACCGGCGGCGCGCCCAGCATGCATGTGCTGCGCGAGGCGCTGACCGCGTCCGGGACCGAGCTGACCACCGTCGCCATGCGCCGCGTGGACCCGCAGGCGCGCGGGTCGGTGCTGGACGTGCTGCGCGAGTGCGGCGTCCGGGTGCTGCCCAACACGGCGGGCTGCTTCACCGCGGGCGAGGCCGTGCTGACCGCCAAGCTGGCCCGCGAGGCGCTGCACACCAACTGGGTCAAGCTGGAGGTGATCGCCGACGAGCGCACCCTGCTGCCCGACCCGATCGAGCTGGTGGACGCGGCCGAGCAGCTGGTGGACGACGGGTTCGTGGTGCTGCCCTACACCAACGACGACCCGGTGCTGGCGCGCCGCCTGGAGCAGGTCGGGTGCGCCGCGGTGATGCCGCTGGGCTCGCCGATCGGCTCGGGGCTGGGCATCCGCAACCCGCACAACATCGAGCTGATCGTCGAGCAGGCGAACGTGCCGGTGGTGCTGGACGCGGGCCTGGGCACCGCCAGCGACGCCGCGCTGGCCATGGAGCTGGGCTGCGACGCGGTGCTGCTGGCGACCGCCGTCACCCGCGCGCAGCATCCCGCCGCGATGGCCGCCGCCATGCGGCACGCCGTGCGGGCCGGACGGCTGGCGCGGCTGGCGGGGCGCATCCCCAAGCGCCGCTACGCGCAGGCGTCGTCCCCCTGGGAGGGCCTCAGCACCGGCACCTGACCGTGAAGGAACGCTGAACGCTTCCCTGTAGAAATACTCGCTGGACCTGAAAGGTCAGCGGACGCAGACTGATCCGCGTTCTCCCTGCCCGCGCCCCGGCGGCGGGAATTGTTCAGGGTTCGTGGAAACGTCCGCTTCCTAAGGTGCAGCGCATGGAACGGCAGCGAGAGGCGGCGGCCCGGCCGCCGGTGGACCGGCGTGCCGTGGCCGCCGCGACGGTCACGGTCGTGCTGTGGGCGTCGGCGTTCGTGGCGATCCGCAGCGCGGGCCGCGAGTTCTCCCCGGGCGCGCTGGCGCTGGGCCGCCTGACGGCGGGTTCGGCCACGCTCCTGCTGCTGTGCCTGGTGCGGCGGGAGGGCCTGCCGCCGCGCGCCGCCTGGCCCGGGATCCTGGTGTCGGGGCTGCTGTGGTTCGGCGTCTACAACGTCGTCCTGAACTGGGGCGAGCAGGAGGTGGACGCGGGCACCGCCGCGATGGTGGTCAACGTCGGCCCGATCCTGGTCGCGCTGCTGGGCGGCTGGCTGCTCAAGGAGGGGCTGCCGGGGCGCCTGCTGGCCGGGATCGCGGTGTCGTTCTCCGGCGCCGTCGTGGTGGGGCTGTCGCTGTCGGACGGCGGCCCGGACGGCGGGTCGGCGACGCTGGGCGTGGCGCTGTGCCTGCTGGCGGCCGTCACCTACGCGGTGGGGGTGGTCAGCCAGAAGCCCACGCTGCGGCACGGCTCCCCGCTGCAGGTCACCGCGTACAGCTGCCTGGTGGGCACGGTCGCCTGCCTGCCGTTCGCCGGGCGGCTGGCCGGAGAACTGGCCGACGCTCCCCTGGCGGCGACGCTGGACATGGTGTACCTGGGGGTCTTCCCGACCGCCCTGGCGTTCACCACCTGGGCGTACGCGCTGGCCCGCACCTCGGCGGGGAAGATGGGCGCGACCACCTACGCCGCGCCCGCCCTGGTGGTGCTGATGTCGTGGGCGCTGCTGGGCGAGGTGCCGGGGCCGCTCACCCTCGCGGGCGGCGTGCTGTGCCTGGCCGGAGTGGCGGTGTCGCGCGGCGGGTTCGCCGCCGTCCGCGCGCGGATCGCCCGCCGCTCCCCCGCCCCCGCCCCTGCCGCCCCCGTCCCCGCCGCCGAGGAGCCGGCGGCCGAGGCCGCCCGCTCACGCTGAGCGACGCCCCCGGGGGGCGCGCCGTCGCCGTCGGCGCCCGTCCGGGAGCGGTCCGCGTCGGAGCGGTCACGCTGCGCGGCCGATCACGGGCGGATCGATCCTCATACTCCCGACTGATGATGCGCGCCGGAAAAGCCGCCTACACTCGCAGCGATGGACACGACGGTTGCCGACCCCCTCGTCGGGCGGGTGCTCGACGGGCGCTACCGCATTGAGTCCCGTGTCGCGCGCGGCGGCATGGCCACGGTCTACGTCGCCCGCGACCTGAGGCTCGATCGCGTGGTCGCCATCAAGGTGATGCACGCCAACCTGGCGGCCGACGAGGAGTTCGTCGCCCGCTTCATCGGCGAGGCCAAGGCGGCCGCCGCGCTGTCGCACCCCAACGTGGTCGCGGTGTTCGACCAGCGCACCGACGGCGAGCACGTGTTCCTGGCCATGGAGTACGTGCCCGGCCGCACGCTGCGCGACCTGCTCACCGAGCGGGGCCGCCTCGGCCCCCGCGCCGCGCTGGAGATCCTCCAGCCGGTGCTGGCCGCGCTGGCCGCCGCGCACCGGGCCGGCCTGGTGCACCGCGACGTCAAGCCGGAGAACGTGCTGATCACCGAGGACGGCCAGGTCAAGGTGGCCGACTTCGGGCTGGCCCGGGCCGAGAGCGCCAGCAAGATGACCAAGACCGGGCTGATCATCGGCACCGTCGGCTATCTGGCGCCCGAGCAGGTGCTGTCCGGCGACGCCGACGTGCGCACCGACGTGTACGCGGCCGGCGTGATGCTCTACGAGCTGCTCACCGGGGAGCTGCCGCACCAGGGCGACACCCCGCTGGCGATCGCCTACAAGCACGTCAACGAGGCGGTGCCGCCGCCGTCGGAGCTGGTGCCGGGGCTGCCGCAGCAGCTGGACGTGCTGGTCACCCGGGCGACCGCGCGCGAGCCCGCGCAGCGGCCGCAGGACGCCGGGCAGTTCCTGGCGCTGGCGGCCGAGGTGCACGGCGGCCTGCCGCCCGACATCGACTGGCGCGTCGAGCAGGCGGCCCGCGGCCGCACCGCCGTCATGGAGGCCCCGCAGCCCGGGCCGGGCGTGCCGCCGGGGCCGCCGCCC
>NZ_BAABDO010000084.1:0-29521 GCF_039539665.1 Actinomadura keratinilytica | reverse complement strand
CTCCTGCAAGAACGTGTTGATCAACCTCGTCATGCACGCCATGAAAGTCCGCGGGGTCGGGGAGGTCACCCCCGCCGGGATGGTCTGACCGCTCGGGCACGACCGCGGACCCGCATCGCACCGTGCCGAGAACCGAATGCCCGCTCCGCACCCGGCGAGCAGAATGACCGCATGGGTGAGGTGGAGATCCGCACGGCCCACACCGCGGAGCTGGACGACGCGACGCTCGCATCGGCCCGGGCGCTGCTGGACGACGTCTTCGAGGGCGACCTGTCCGACGCGGACTGGGAGCACGCGCTCGGCGGCGTGCACGCGCTGGCCTGGGACGGCGCCGAACTGATCGGGCATGCGTCGGTGGTCCAGCGGCGCATGCTGCACGGCGGCCGCGCACTGCGCACCGGCCACGTCGAGGCCGTCGGGGTCCGCGGCGACCGGCGGCGCGAGGGCCACGGCGCCGCCCTCATGGCGGCCATCGAACGCGTGCTCAAAGGAGCGTACGAACTGGGCGCCCTGTCCGCCGCCGACGAGGCCGGCGAGTTCTACTCGGCGCTCGGCTGGACGCAGTGGCAGGGGCCGACCTACGCGCTCACCCCCCAGGGCGTCGTACGGACCGAGGAGGACGACGACGGCGTCTTCGTGCTCCCCCTGACCGCGCCGGTGGACGTGTCCGGTGCGCTCACCTGCGACTGGCGCGACGGCGACGTCTGGTAGCGCAGGCGCGACGACGGCCCTGCGGCCGGCGCACACACCGGCAGCCGCACTCCGGCACCGTGTCGGCCAAGAGACTCGGCCCGGAAAGGACGTCCGCGCCGAGCACAAGGCTCGGCGCGGACGAAGCTGCCTGAAGCGGCCGTCAGCCCGTACGGGACACCACGTAGTCGCACAGGCCCGTCAGTGCGGCGCGGGCCGGGATGTCGGGCAGGGTCAGCAGCTCGGCGCGGGCGTCCTCGGCCCAGGCGCGCAGATCGGCGCGGGCCCGGTCCATCGCCGGGTGGGCGCGCAGCAGCGTGAGGGCCTCGCGGTGCAGCGCGTCGTCGGTCAGGTCGAGGGTCAGCAGCTCGCGCAGCCGGGCGTCGTCGGGGCCCGAGCCGATGCCGGCCTGGACGTGGTGGATCGGCAGGGTGCGGATGCCCTCCCGCAGGTCCGTGCCGGGCGTCTTGCCGGACTGCTCGGTCTCCGAGGCGACGTCCAGGATGTCGTCCGACAGCTGGAACGCGACGCCGATCTTCTCGCACGCCGAGGTGATGGTGTCGACGACATGCGACGGCGCCCCGGCCAGCAGGGCGCCGAGCTGGCCGGACGTGGCGATCAGCGACGCGGTCTTGTCGGCCAGCACCTGCAGGTAGTGCTTGAGCGGGTCGGCGTCCTCGGCCGGGCCGACGGTCTCCTGGATCTGGCCGCGCACCAGCCGGGCGAACGAGCGCGCCTGGATGCGCACCGCCTCCGGCCCGAGGTCGGCCAGCAGGTCGGAGGCGCGGGCGAACAGGTAGTCGCCGGTGAGGATGGCGACGGTGTTGGTCCACCGGGCGTTGGCCGACTGGTCGCCGCGGCGCACCGTCGCCTCGTCCATCACGTCGTCGTGGTACAGCGTGGCCAGATGGGTCAGCTCGACCACCACCGCGGCCGGGACGACCCCGGCCGCGGTGGGGTCCCCGAAGTGCGAGGCGAGCAGCACCAGCGTCGGGCGGAACCGCTTGCCGCCCGCCTCCAGCAGGTGCCGGGACGCCTCCGCGAGCAGCGGCACGTCGCTGCGCACCGACTCGCGGAGCAGGTCCTCGACCGCGGCGAGCCGTTCCCGAATGTCCGCCGCGAGACCATCGTCCACTGTCAGGTCGAACGCAACGGCACTACTCACCAGGACCCCCGGTCTACCGGACGAACATCTGCGACGCGGCGTGCCCCGCGAGGTCCAGCACGGGCTGGGGCAGCACGCCGAGTACAACAGTAGCCGTCAGACCGAGCGCGACGGCCGTCGCGGTGGCCGGTCCGGCGACCACCCACGGCCCGTCGGCCTCCGGCTCGGAGAAGAACATCACCACGATCACCCGGACGTAGAAGAACGCCGCGATCGCCGAGGCGACGACGCCGACCACGACCAGCGGGGTGGCCCCGCCCTGCACGGCCGCGCTGAACACCGCGAACTTGCCGGTGAACCCGCTGGTCAGCGGGATACCGGCCATCGCCAGCAGGAAGAAGGCGAACGTCCCGGCCACCACCGGGGAGCGCCGCCCGAGCCCGGCCCAGCGCGACAGGTGCGCGGCCTCGCCGCCCGCGTCCCGCACCATCGAGATCACCGCGAACGCGCCGATCACGGTGAAGCCGTAGGCGGCCAGGTAGAACAGCGAGCCGGACAGGCCGTCGCGGGACGTGGCGACCACGCCCGTGAGCAGGAAGCCCGCGTGCGCGATCGAGGAGTAGGCCAGCATCCGCTTGACGTCGGTCTGGGTGATCGCGATGACCGCGCCGACGACCATCGTGAGAATCGCCACACCCCACATCGCGGGCCGCCAGTCCCAGCGCAGGTTCTCGAACGCGACGTAGTACACCCGCAGGATGGCGCCGAACGCCGACACCGTGGTGCAGGACGCCATGAGCGCGGTGACCGGGGTCGGGGCGCCCTGGTACACGTCCGGCTTCCACATGTGGAACGGCACCGCGCCCAGCTTGAACAGCAGGCCCACCGACAGCAGCGCGGTCCCGGCCAGCAGCAGCGTCTCCTGGCCGGCGTTGCGGCTCAGCTGGTCGGCGATGGCCGACAGCCGCACCGACCCGGCGTAGCCGTACAGCAGCGCCACCCCGTACAGGAAGAACGCCGAGGAGAACGCGCCGAGCAGGAAGTACTTGACCGCGGCCTCCTGCGACAGCAGCCGGCGGCGCCGCGCCAGCCCGCACAGCAGGTACAGCGGCAGCGACAGGATCTCCAGCGCCACGAACATGGTCAGCAGGTCGTTGGCGGCCGGGAAGGTGATCATGCCGGCGACCGCGAACATCATCAGCGGGAACACCTCGGTCTGGGTGCGTCCCGCCGCCGCGGTGGCCTGCTCGGCCTCCGTGCCGGGCAGCGCCGCGGCCTGCGCGGCGAAGTGGCCCTGCCGCCGCTCGGCGATCAGCAGCAGGCTGACCAGCGCCAGCACCAGCACGGTGCCCTGCACGAACAGCGTCGGCCCGTCCACGCCCAGCGCGCCCTCGGCGGCGACGTGGAACGGCTTGTCGAAGGCGAGCTTGATCGTGCCGAGCAGCGCCGCGACCAGGCCGACGAACGCCACCGCCAGCTGCACCGGGTAGCGCAGGGCGCGGCCGACGAACGCCTCCACCAGCACGCCGAGCACGGCCGCGCCGAACATCACCAGGATCGGCGCGATCTGCCCGTACTCGATGTGCGGCGCGGGGATCTCGCTCTGCGCCAGCACGACGCTCACCGAAGTCGAGGTGCTCACGGACGCGCTCCGTTCTCAGCGACGATCTGGGGCGCCGGGTCGGCTTTTTCGACCCGGGCCAGCGTGTGCTGCACCGAAGGGTTGATCACATTGAGGACCGGCTGCGGGAAGAAGCCCATCGCCACGATGACCGCGATGATCGGGCCGATGGCGAGCCGTTCGCGCAGCGACAGGTCCTTCATGCCGCCGACGGCCTCCTTGGCCGGGCCGCCCATGGTGCGCTGGTACATCCACAGGATGTAGATGGCGGCCAGGATGATGCCGGTGGCGGCCAGCACCGCGGCCACCCGGTAGCGGGTGAACGTGCCGGTGAGCACGAGGAACTCCGACACGAACGGCGCCAGACCGGGCAGCGACAGCCCGGCCAGGCCAGCGACCAGGAAGCTGCCCGCCAGCAGCGGCGCCACCTTCTGCACGCCGCCGAACGCGTCGATCCGCGCCGACCGCCGCCGCGTGATCATGAAGCCGACCACCAGGAACAGCGCCCCGGTGGCGAACCCGTGGTTGATCATGTAGAGGGCGGCGCCGGACTGGCCCTGCGAGGTCATCGCGAACACGCCCAGCACGATGAACCCGAAGTGCGACACCGACGTGTAGGCCACCAGCCGCTTGAGGTCCACCTGCCCGATCGCCAGCACCGCGCCGTAGATCACGCTGATCACCGCCAGCGTGATCACCACCGGGGTGGCCCACTTGGCGGCGCCGGGGAACAGCTCCAGGCAGAACCGCAGCATGCCGTAGGTGCCGACCTTGTCCAGCACGCCGACGATCAGCACCAGCGCCCCGGCCGGGGACTGCGCCGCGGCGTCCGGCAGCCAGGTGTGCACCGGCACCATCGGCGCCTTGATCGCGAACGCGACGAAGAAGCCGAGGAACAGCCACTTGGCCGTGGTCGGGTCGATCCGCAGCTCGGTCAGCTCGCTGAACAGGAACGTGCCGTGCCCGAGCCCGCCCTCGCTCACCGGGCGGTTCGACAGCGGGTACAGCCAGATGACGGCCACCAGCATCAGCAGCCCGCCGAACAGCGAGTACAGCAGGAACTTGACGGCCGCGTACGAGCGCTGCGCCCCGCCGTAGTACCCGATGAGGAAGTACACCGGGACGAGCATGGCCTCGAAGAAGACGTAGAAGAGGAAGACGTCGGTCGCCGCGAAGACGCCGATCATCATCGCTTCCATGGCCAGCAGCAGCGCGAAGTACGTCTTCACCGACCGGCGCGGCGGCACGTCCACGCCGCCGGAGCGGTCCTCGGCGCGCCAGGACGCCAGGATCACCAGCGGGACGAGGATCACCGACAGGCCGATCAGCGTCAGCGCGACGCCGTCCACGCCGAGCGCCCAGTGCACCCCGAACGCGCGGATCCACCAGTAGGTCTCCTCGAACTGGAAGCGCGGCCCGCCGGTGTCGAACCGGGTCGCCATCGCCAGCGCGACCAGCGCGACCAGCACCGAGACGCCCAGAGCGGCCTGCTTGGCCAGCTCCTCGCGCGCCCGCGGCAGCAGGCCGACGGCCAGCGCACCCACCGCGGGCAGCGCGATCAGGACGGACAGCCAGGGAAAGTCTTCCATCAGACGTTCACCACCAGCAGCGCCGCCACGACGATGGCCGCACCGAAGAGCATGGACAGGGCATAGGAGCGGACGAACCCGGTCTGTATCCGCCGCAGCCGGCCCGAGCTGCCGCCGATGCCCGCGGCCAGCCCGTTGACCACGCCGTCCACCCCGCGGTTGTCGAACCAGACCGCCAGCCGGGTCAGCCACTGGCCGGGACGCATGAGCAGCGACTCGTTGATGGCGTCGCCGTACAGGTCCTTGCGGGCCGCGACGGTGAGGAACGACCCGGCGGGCGCGCTGCGCGGCACCGGGCGGGCCCCGTACTGCCGCCACGCGATCGCGACGCCGACGACCATCAGCACCAGCGTGGCGATGCCCGGCGCGGTGATCCAGTGGAACTCGCTCTCGTGCGGGTGCCCGACCACCGGGCCGAGGAAGTCGGCGAACCCGCCGAGGATGAGGAAGCCGCCCGCGAACAGCGACCCGACCGCCAGCAGCATCAGCGGCACGGTCATCACCTTGGGCGACTCGTGCGGGTGCACCCCCTCGTCCCAGCGCTGCTCGCCGTAGAAGGTCATGAACATGACCCGTGACATGTAGTAGGCGGTGACGCCCGCGCCGACCAGCGCGCAGGTGCCGAGGATCGCACCGGACGTGCCGCCCTTGTGGAAGGCGGCCTCGATGATGGCGTCCTTGGTGAACCACCCCGACAGCAGCGGGAACCCGATGATCGCCAGGTAGCCCAGGCCGAACGTGGCCCAGGTGATCACCATGACCGCGCGCAGCGCCCCGTACCGGCGCATGTTCACGTCGTCCTTCATGGCGTGCATGACCGACCCGGCGCCCAGGAACAGCCCGGCCTTGAAGAAGCCGTGCGCGATGAGGTGCGCGATGGCGAAGGCGTATCCGGCCGGGCCCAGCCCGGCGGCCAGCATCATGTAGCCGATCTGCGACATGGTCGAGCCGGCCAGGGCCTTCTTGATGTCGTCCTTGCCGCACCCGATGATCGCACCGGCCAGCAGGGTGACCGCGCCGACGACCGTCACGGCCAGCTGCGCGTCCGGCGCCATCTCGTAGATCGGCGCGGACCGGACGATCAGGTACACGCCCGCGGTCACCATCGTGGCCGCGTGGATCAGCGCCGACACCGGGGTCGGGCCCTCCATCGCGTCCAGCAGCCAGGACTGCAGCGGCAGCTGCGCCGACTTGCCGCACGCGCCGAGCAGGAGCAGCAGCCCGATCGCGGTGGCCGTGCCGGTGCTCAGCTGGGACGCCGCGCCCACGTGCTCGGCGCCCTCACCGAGGACCTGCTCGAAGCCGACCGTGCCGAACGTGGCGAACATCAGCATGATCGCGGTGATGAAGCCGAAGTCGCCGACCCGGTTCACCACGAACGCCTTCTTGGCCGCGGTGGCCGCGCTGGGCTTGTGCTGCCAGAACCCGATCAGCAGGTAGGACGCCAGGCCCACGCCCTCCCAGCCGATGAACATGGCCACGTAGTTGTCGCCCAGCACCAGCAGCAGCATCGCCGCCACGAACAGGTTCAGGTAGGCGAAGAAGCGCCGCCGGTCGGGGTCGTGCTCCATGTAGCCGATGGAGTAGATGTGGATGAGCGAACCCACCCCGGTGATCAGCAGCACGAAGCTGATGGACAGCGGGTCCACCAGCAGCCCCATGTCGACCTTGAACGACCCGACGTCGAAGAACTCCCACAGGTGCAGCGTGCGGCGCCGCTCCTCCGGGTCGTAGCCGAGCATCTGGACGAACATCGCCGCGCCCACGACGAAGGACGCCAGCGACATGGCGACGCCGAGCAGATGCCCCCACCTGTCGGTGCGGCGCCCGCCGAGCAGCAGGACCGCCGCGCCGGCCAGCGGCAGCGCGATGAGGAGCCAGGCGGCAGCCTGGATGCCTTCCGCTTTCATCCCCGGCCTCTCAGTACTTCAGCAGGTTCGCGTCGTCCACCGACGAGGACCTGCGGGTTCTGAAGATGGTCATGATGATCGCCAGACCCACCACGACCTCCGCGGCGGCCACCACCATCACGAAGAAGGCGATGATCTGGCCTTCGAGGTTGCCGTGCATGCGGGCGAACGACACGAACGCCAGGTTCGCGGCGTTGAGCATGAGCTCGACGCACATGAACACCACGATCGCGTTGCGGCGGACCAGCACGCCCACGCCCCCGATGGTGAACAGGATCGCCGAGAGCGCCAGGTAGTGCCCGGGACTCATTGACCTGCCTCCCCTTCGCTCGTCGCGGCGCCGCCGGAGCCGCCCGCGCCGCCGCCCGCCTCGGGCGAGCCGCCGGACACGGGGGCGCCGCTCTTGGTCTCGCGCTCCTGCGCGCCCGCCGCGTCCGCCTCGGCGGTCGCCGCGCGCACCGCGGTCAGGTCCGCCTGGACGGCCGCCGTCTCGCTGCCGCCCTCCAGGTCGGCGTGCCGCCGCGCGGTGTCGACGCGGGCCGCGATGATCGGGCTGACCGACAGCTCCGACGGGGTGCCGTCGGGCAGCATCGCCGGCATGTCGACCGCGTTGTGCCGGGCGTAGGTGCCGGGGCCGGGCAGCGGGCCGGGGTGCTTGCCGGTCTGGAACCGCCGCTTGGCCAGGTCCTTCTGCGTCGGCTTGGGCGTGGTGCGCTCGCGGTGCGCCAGCACCATCGCGCCCAGCGCCGCCGTGATCAGCAGCGCGCTGGTCGCCTCGAACGCGAACACGTACTTGCCGAACAGCAGCCGCGCCAGGCCGATGACGTTGCCGTCCTGGTTGGCCTGCACCAGCCCGGCCGAGTCGTCCAGCGCCGCGTTGCCGAGCCCCGCGGTCACCAGCACCAGGAAGCCGAGCCCGGCGACCGCCGCCCACAGCCGCTGGCCGCGGATCGTCTCCACCAGCGAGTCGGTGGAGCTCACCCCGACCAGCATCAGCACGAACAGGAACAGCATCAGCACCGCGCCGGTGTACACGATCACCTGGACGAACGCCAGGAACGGCGCCCCCTGGACCGCGTACAGCGCGGCCAGCGACAGCATCACCACCGCCAGCAGCAGCGCCGAGTGCACCGCCCGCCGCATGAAGATCATGCCGAGCGCGGCGCACACCGACACGATGGCCAGCAGCCAGAAGAAGAACGGCTCGCCCGACTGCCTGTCGGCGACCTGCGCCAGCACCGGCGCGTGCTGGGCCGCCAGCACCTGCGCGTTCACTTCTTGTCTCCGCTCTTGCGCTTGCGCCGGCCCTCGCGCTCCGCGGCCGCGTCCACGCTCGCGCGCCCGCCGTCCTCGGCCGGGACGGTGGGCGCGGGCTCCTCGGGCTGCAGGCCGAGGCGGTAGTACTCCTCCTCGGTCTCGCCGAGCCGCATGGGGTGCGGCGGCGCCTCCATGCCCTCGCGCAGCGGCGCCAGCAGCATGTCCTTGGTGTAGATCAGGCTCTCGCGGCTGTCGTCGGCCAGCTCGTACTCGTTGGTCATCGTCAGCGCCCGGGTGGGGCACGCCTCGATGCACAGGCCGCACAGGATGCAGCGCAGATAGTTGATCTGGTAGACGCGCCCGTACCGCTCGCCCGGGGAGTAGCGCTCCTCCTCGGTGTTGTCGGCGCCCTCCACGTAGATGGCGTCGGCCGGGCAGGCCCAGGCGCACAGCTCGCACCCGACGCACTTCTCCAGCCCGTCCGGCCACCGGTTGAGCTGGTGCCGGCCGTGGAAGCGCGGCGCGGTCGGCTTCTTGACCTCGGGGTACTGGACGGTCTCGCTCTTCATGAACATCTGGTGGAACGAGACCCCGAACCCCTTGACCGGGTTCAGGAAGTCAGTGAGTCCCACTGGTGACCTCCTTGGACGGGGTACGGGTCTTGCCGGCCTTCCCGTGGTAGTGCGGGGCGTCCAGCGGCGGCACCGGGAAGCCGCCCGCCGCGGCGTCCGCCGGAGCGGCCGCCTTGCCCGCACCGCCCGCGGCGGCGCCGGAGCCGGACTTGGCGGCCTCGGCCTCCGCCGCGGAGCCGCCCCGGACCATCTCCCACAGCACGGTGGCGACCAGGACGACGGCGGCGACGACCGCGACGATCAGCATGATCTGCCGGACCTCGTAGCCCTCGTTCTTGAACGCCTGGATGGTGGCGACCAGCACGATCCAGCCGAGCGAGAAGGGCATCAGCACCTTCCAGCCCAGCTTCATCAGCTGGTCGTAGCGGACGCGGGGCAGCGAACCGCGCAGCCAGATGAAGAAGAAGATGAACGCCCACACCTTGACCAGGAACCACAGCACCGGCCACCAGCCCTGGTTGGCGCCCTCCCAGAACGTGGAGATCGGCGCGGGCGCGCGCCAGCCGCCCAGGAACAGGGTGGTGCACAGCGCCGACAGGGTCGCCAGGTTGATGTACTCGGCGAGGAAGAACATCGCGAACTTCAGCGACGAGTACTCGGTGTGGAACCCGCCGACGATCTCGC
This sequence comes from Actinomadura keratinilytica, assembly GCF_039539665.1. NCBI lineage: Bacteria > Bacillati > Actinomycetota > Actinomycetes > Streptosporangiales > Thermomonosporaceae > Actinomadura > Actinomadura keratinilytica. Next base: position 20,093 of record NZ_BAABDO010000084.1, on the reverse strand, counting down.
CCTCGCCCTCGGGCAGGTCGAACGGGATGCGGTTCGACTCGCCCATCATCGTGATGACGTAGACGGCGAAGGACGGGAACAGCAGCACCACGTACCAGGTGTCGGCCTGCGCCGCCACGATCCCCGAGGTCGACATCGTCCCGGCGAACAGGAACACCGCCACGAACGACAGCGACATCGCGATCTCGTAGGAGATGATCTGCGCGGACGAGCGCAGCCCGCCCAGCAGCGAGTACGGCGACATCGACGACCAGCCCGCCAGCACGATGCCGTAGGCGCCCATGGACGCCATGGCCAGCACCAGCAGCACCGCCACCGGCAGGTCGGTGCCCTGCAGCGGGGTGTGGTGCCCGAAGACCGACACCTCGGGTCCGAACGGGATGATGGAGAAGGCGATGAACGCCGGGGCGGCCGACACGATCGGCGCCAGGACGAACACCACCTTGTCGACGCCGCGGGGGACGATGTCCTCCTTCAGCGCCAGCTTGATGCCGTCGGCCAGCCCCTGCAGCAGGCCGAAGGGGCCCGCGCGGTTGGGGCCGACGCGCAGCTGCATCCGGCCGATGACGCGCCGCTCGACCCACATCGACAGCAGCACCGTCAGCACGAGGAAGACGAAGATGGCCAGGACCTTGCCGAGGATCAGCCACCAGGGGTCCTTGCCGAAGTCCTCCAGCGTGGGGCCGGTCTCGGCGGGCGCGGCGGCCAAAGCGGTCAGGCTCATGCGGCACCTCCAGCCGTGGTCGCGGAGCCGGCGGCGGCGCCGTCACCCGCGGCGATCTTGACGATCTGCCCGGTGCCGGCGCCCAGCTCCCGGTACAGCGCGCAGCCCGCGGAGTCGGTCGGCAGCCACACCACGCGGTCCGGCAGGTCCGGGACGATCTCCAAAGGCAGCGTCAGCGCGCCGCGGGTCTGCGACGACACCGTCACCGTGCCGCCCTCGGCGGCGCCGATCTCGGCGGCGGTCGCGGGCGACAGCCGGGCCACCGCCGGTTTGGCGGTCCCGGCCAGGTACGGCTCACCGTCCTGCATGCGGCCCTTGTCGAGCAGCAGCTTCCAGGTGGCCAGCAGCGCCTCGCCCTCGCCCGGACGCGGCGGCACGAACGGGGTCACGTCCGGCGCGGCGGGCCGCTCGCCCCGGTAGGCGCCCAGCTCGGTCAGCTCGCGGCGGGCGGCCTCGGGGCCGGGCAGGCCCAGGTGCACGTCCATCTCGCCGGCCAGGGCGTCCAGCACCCGCAGGTCCGACAGCTTCGCGGCGGACTTGAGCGCGGTGTCGAACTGGCGGCCGCGGCCCTCCCAGTCGACGAACGTGCCGGACTTCTCCGGGACGGCCGCGACCGGCAGCACCACGTCGGCGCGGTCGGTGACGGCGCTGACCCGCTGCTCCAGGCTCACCACGAACGAGGCGGCCTCGATGGCCTCCAGCGCGGCGGCCGGATCGGGCAGGTCGTAGGGGTCGACCCCGCCGACCAGCAGGGCGGCGCCCTCGCTCCGCGCGGCCGCCAGGATCCCGGCGGTGTCGCGGCCGGGGGCGGCGGGCAGGTCGGCCACGCCCCACACCCGGGCGACCTCGGCGCGCGCCTCGGGGTCGCTGACCGGGCGGCCGATCGGCAGCAGGCCGGGCAGCGCCCCGGCCTCCAGCGCGCCGCGCTCGCCGGCCCGGCGCGGCACCCACGCGATCTTCGCGCCGGTGACCTGGCCGAGCCGGATCAGGCTGGACAGCGCGCCGGGGCTGGCGGCCAGCCGCTCACCGGCCAGCACCACCGCGCCGGGCTGCGACAGCAGCCGGTGGACGGCGGCGACCCCGTCGCCGCCGCCGGTCGCGGTGGTGAGGGTGCCGATGACCTCGGCCTCGGCGCCCGGCAGGGTCGGCAGCAGGGTGCCGCCCATCTTCTTCAGGCCGCGGGTGGCGTACGGGGCGATCGAGTAGACCTTCACGCCCTTCTTGCGGAAGCCCTTGCGCAGCCGCAGGAAGACGATCGGCGACTCCTCCTCCGGCTCGAACCCGGCCAGCAGCACCACCGGGGCCTTCTCCAGGTCGGTGTAGGACACCTCGATGGAGCGGCCCGCGACCGAGGACGCCAGGAACTCGGCCTCCTCGCGCGAGTGCGGGCGGGCGCGGAAGTCGACGTCGTTGGTGCCGAGCGCGATCCGGGCGAACTTGGCGTAGGCGTAGGCGTCCTCGAGGGTGAGGCGCCCGCCGGTCAGCACGCCCGCGTTGCCGCGCGCCGCCGCCAGGCCCTTGGCCGCGACGGCGAGGGCCTCCGGCCAGGACGCGGCCTCCAGCTCCCCGTCCTCGTTGCGCACCAGCGGGTGGGTGAGCCGGTCGGGCTGGGTGGCGTAGGTGAACGCCCACCGGCCCTTGTCGCAGTTCCACTCCTCGTTGACCTGCGGGTCGTCCCCGGCCAGCCGCCGGGTGATCTTGCCGCGCCGGTGGTCGGTGCGCAGCGCGCAGCCGGCCGCGCAGTGCTCGCACACGGTCGGCGTGGACACCAGGTCGAACGGGCGGGACCGGAACCGGTACGCCGCGCCGGTGAGCGCGCCCACCGGGCAGATCTGCACGGTGTTGCCGGAGAAGTAGGACTGGAACGGCCGGTCCTCGGCGGCGCCGACCTGCTCCTTGGCGCCGCGTTCGAACAGGTCGATGAACGCGTCCCCGGCGATCTGGTCGGAGAAGCGGGTGCACCGGGCGCACTGGATGCACCGCTCGCGGTCCAGCAGCACCTGGCTGGACAGCGCGATCGGCTTGGGGAAGGTGCGCTTGGTCTCGGTGAACCGCGACTCGCCGCGCCCGTTGGACATCGCCTGGTTCTGCAGCGGGCACTCGCCGCCCTTGTCGCAGATCGGGCAGTCCAGCGGGTGGTTGATCAGCAGCAGCTCCATCACGCCGTGCTGGGCCTTGTCGGCCACCGGCGAGGTGAGCTGCGTCTTGACCACCATGCCCGGCATGACCGCGGTGGTGCAGGACGCCTGCGGCTTGGGCATGCCGCGCCCGTTGCCCGCGTCGGGGATCTCCACCAGGCACTGGCGGCACGCCCCGACCGGGTCGAGCAGCGGGTGGTCGCAGAACCGCGGGATCTGGATGCCCAGCAGCTCGGCGGCCCGGATGATCAGCGTGCCCTTGGGCACCTCGATCTCGAACCCGTCGATGGTGACCTTCACCAGTTCTTCGGTCTGCTCGGCCGGGGCGGCGTCGCCCTTGGTCACCGTCACTTGCCGTCACCTCCCCAGAGGGTGGAGGCGGCCGGGTCGAACGGACAGCCGCCTTGCTCGAAGTGCTGGAGGTACTCGTCGCGGAACAGCTTGATGGACGACGTGACCGGGCTGGTCGCGCCGTCGCCGAGCGCGCAGAACGACCGGCCGAGGATGTTGCTGGACAGGTCGAGCAGGGTCTCCAGGTCCTCCTCGGTGCCCTGTCCGGCCTCCAGCCGCTTGAGCATCTGCTTGTACCAGTAGGTGCCCTCGCGGCACGGCGTGCACTTGCCGCACGACTCGTGCGCGTAGAACTCCGCCCAGCGCAGCACGGCCCGCACCACGCAGGTGGTCTCGTCGAAGATCTGCAGCGCCCGGGTGCCGAGCATGGACCCGGCCGCGCCGACGGACTCGAAGTCCAGCGGGACGTCCAGGTGCTCCTCGGTGAACAGCGGGGTGGACGAGCCGCCCGGCGTCCAGAACTTCAGCCGGTGCCCGGCGCGGATGCCGCCCGCCATGTCGAGCAGCTCCCGCAGCGTCACCCCGAGCGGCGCCTCGTACTGGCCGGGCCGGGTGACGTGCCCCGACAGCGAGAAGATGCCGAAGCCCTTGGACTTCTCGGTGCCCATCGAGGCGAACCAGTCGGGCCCGTTGGCCACGATCGAGGGAACCGACGAGATCGACTCGACGTTGTTGATGACCGTAGGCCCGCCGTACAGGCCGGCGACGGCCGGGAAGGGAGGCTTGAGCCGGGGTTGTCCGCGGTAGCCCTCGAGCGAGTCCAGCAGCGCCGTCTCCTCGCCGCAGATGTAGGCGCCCGCGCCGGTGTGCACCACCAGCTCCAGGTCGAAGCCGGAGCCGAGGATGTTCTTGCCGAGGTAGCCGGCCTCGTAGGCCTCCGCGACCGCCTGCTGCAGCCGGCGGATGACGTGCAGCACCTCGCCGCGCACGTAGATGAACGCGTGGTTGGACCGGATCGCGTAGGAGCTGATGATGACGCCCTCGACCAGCACGTGCGGGTTGGCCATCATCAGCGGGATGTCCTTGCACGTGCCCGGTTCGGACTCGTCGGCGTTGACCACCAGGTAGCGGGGGTTGGGGCTGCTCGGCGGCAGGAAGCCCCACTTCATGCCGGTGGGGAACCCGGCGCCGCCGCGTCCGCGCAGCCCGGAGTCCTTCACCGCCTGCACGATGTCGTCGGGGTCCATCGTGAACGCCTTGCGCAGCGCCCGGTAGCCGCCGGCCCGCTCGTACGCCGCGCGGGTGAACGAGTCGGGCTGGTCCCAGTTCCTGGTGAGGACGGGGGTGAGCGTCGTGGTCACTTGGTGCGCCCCTCCTGACTACCGGGCTCGGCCCGCCCGTCGCCGCCGTCCGCGCCCTCGCCCGGCGCCCGGTCGGCGGGCGGAGCGGTCCAGCCGTTCCGCTTGGCCAGCTCCAGGCCGCGCAGCGACTCGGGGCCGGCCTGCACGCCCTCGTGCGCCCGTCCGTCGGGGAACCCCGCCAGGACCCGGGACGCCTCCTTCCAGGTGCACAGCTTGTTCGGCCCCCGGGTCGGCGCGACCTGCTTGCCCGCGCGCAGGTCGTCGACCAGCTGCCTGGCCTTCTCGGGAGTCATGTTGTCGAAGAACTCCCAGTTGACCATCATCACGGGCGCGAAGTCGCAGGCCGCGTTGCACTCCAGGCGCTCCAGCGAGATCTTGCCGTCCGGGGTGGCCTCGTCGTGGCCGACGCCGAGGTGCTCGCTCAGCTCGTCCCAGATCTGGTCGCCGCCCATCACCGCGCACAGCGTGTTGGTGCACACCCCGACGTGGTACTCGCCGGCGGGCCGGCGCTTGTACATGGTGTAGAAGGTGGCGACGCCGGTGACCTGCGCGGGCGTGATGCCGAGCTGCTCGGCGCAGAACTCGATGCCGTCCTGGCTGATGTAGCCGTCCTCCGACTGCACCAGGTGCAGCAGCGGCAGCAGCGCCGAACGCGGCTTGGGGTACCGCGCGATGATCTCTTTGGCGTCCCGTTCCAGCCGCTCGCGCGTCTCCACGGAGTAGCTCATCGGTCGACTCCCCCCATCACCGGGTCGATGCTGGCGACCGCCGCGATGACGTCGGCCACCATGCCGCCCTCGCACATCGCCGGGACGGCCTGCAGGTTGGTGAACGACGGGTCGCGGAAGTGCACGCGGTACGGGCGGGTGCCGCCGTCGCTGACGACGTGCACGCCGAGCTCGCCGCGCGGCGCCTCCACCGCCGCGTACGCCTGGCCGGCCGGGACGCGGAAGCCCTCGGTCACCAGTTTGAAGTGGTGGATCAGGGCCTCCATCGAGGTGCCCATGATGTGCGCGATGTGGCGGGGCGAGTTGCCCATGCCGTCGGCGCCGATGGCCAGCTGGGCGGGCCACCCGATCTTCTTGTCCTCGATCATCACCGGGCCCTTGACCGTCTGCAGCCGCTCCACGCACTGCTCGACGATCTTCAGGGACTCCTCCATCTCGCGCACGCGCACCAGGTAGCGCCCGTACACGTCGCAGGTGTCCTCGGTGACGACGTCGAAGTCGTAGGTCTCGTAGCCGCAGTAGGGCTGGGACTTGCGCAGGTCCCAGGGCAGGCCGGTGGCGCGCAGCACCGGGCCGGTCACGCCGAGGGCCATGCAGCCGGTCAGGTCCAGGTAGGCGATGTCCTTGGTGCGGGCCAGGTAGACCGGGTTGTGGTCCATCAGCTTGCGCAGCGCCTGGATGCGCTTGGGCATGCGGTCCAGGTAGTCGCGCAGCTTGCTCAGCGCGCCGCTCGGCAGGTCCTGCGCCACGCCGCCGGGCCGCACGTAGGCCATGTTCATCCGCAGCCCGCAGATCTCCTCGAACAGGTCGAGGGTGTACTCGCGCTCGATGAACCCGTTGAGCATGACGGTGGTGGCACCGAGCTCCAGGCCGAACGTGGCGATCGCGACCAGGTGCGAGGAGATCCGGTTGAGCTCCATCATCATCACCCGGATGATCTGGGCCCGCTCGGGCACCTGGTCGGTGATGCCGAGCAGCTTCTCCACACCCAGGCAGTACGCCGTCTCGTTGAAGATCGGCGCCAGGTAGTCCATCCGGGTGCAGAACGTGGTGCCCTGCGTCCAGGTGCGGAACTCCATGTTCTTCTCGATGCCGGTGTGCAGGTAGCCGATGCCCACCCGCGCCTCGGTCACCGTCTCGCCGTCGAGGGTGAGGATCAGCCGCAGCACCCCGTGCGTGGACGGGTGCTGCGGACCCATGTTGATCACCAGGCGCTCGTCGCCGAGGTCCTCGGCGCCGGACACGACCTGGTCCCAGTCCTGCCCGCTGACGTCGAAGACCCGGCCCTCGGCCACCTCCTCGTCGGCGGCGGCGTAGGCGTCGTACTCGGTGTACTTGGTGGACGGGCTCACGTGTACGACCTCCGCTGGTCCGGCGGCGGGGTCTCCGCGCCGCGGTACTCGACGGGGATCCCGCCGAGGGGGTAGTCCTTGCGCTGCGGGTGGCCCACCCAGTCGTCGGGCATCTCGATGCGGGTCAGCGCCGGATGACCGTCGAACACGATGCCGAAGAAGTCGTAGGTCTCCCGCTCGTGCCAGTCGGCGGTCGGGTAGACCGACACGACCGACGGGATGTGCGGGTCGGCGTCGGGGCAGGCGACCTCGAGCCGGACCCGCCGGTTGTGCGTGATGGACAGCAGGTGGTAGACGGCGTGCAGCTCGGCCCCGGTGTCCTGCGGGTAGTGCACGCCGGACACCCCGGTGCACAGCTCGAACCGCAGGTCGGGCTCGTCGCGCAGGCGCCGCGCCACGTCCGGCAGCCGCTCGCGCCGCACGTGGAACGTCAGCTCGCCGCGGTCGACGACGACGCGTTCGACGGCGTCGTCGAAACCGGTGAGGGACCGCTCCAGCGAGTCGGCGATCTCGTCGAACTCGCCGGGTTCGCCGGTGACGTCCGGCCCGCCGTAGGGGCGCGGCGTCGCCACCTTCGGCGCCTGCCGGATCACCAGGCGGCCGTAGCCGGAGGTGTCGCCGGTGGTCTTGGCGCCGAACATGCCGCGCCGGACGATGGGCTGCTCCTGCGGCTCGGGCTCGGCCTGTGCGGGCAGCCGGTCGGCGGCCTGCTCGGCCTTGCGCTCCGGATGCTGGGAGCTCACAGCGCACCTCCCGGCTGGCCGAGCAGCGGCAGCTGCCGCCGCTTGGCCTCCTCCAGCTCGGCGATCTGCCTGCGGCGCTGCGCGCCGAGCTTGGTGTTGCGGATCTTGTCGTGCAGCTTGAGGATCGCGTCCAGCAGCATCTCCGGCCGCGGCGGGCAGCCGGGCAGGTAGATGTCCACCGGGACGATGTGGTCGACGCCCTGCACGATCGCGTAGTTGTTGAACATGCCGCCGGACGAGGCGCACACGCCCATCGCGATGACCCACTTGGGCTCGGTCATCTGGTCGTAGATCTGCCGCAGCACCGGCGCCATCTTCTGGCTCACCCGGCCCGCCACGATCATCAGGTCGGCCTGCCGCGGCGTGGCCGAGGCGCGCTCCATGCCCCACCGGGAGAAGTCGTGCCGCGGGTCGCCGGCCGCCATCATCTCGATCGCGCAGCAGGCCAGGCCGAACGTGGCCGGCCACACGGAGCTGGCGCGCGCCCACCCGGCGACCTGCTCCACCGTGGTCAGCAGGAAGCCGCTCGGGAGTTTCTCTTCCAGGCCCATGTCAGTCCCACTCCAGACCACCGCGCCGCCAGATGTAGGCGTACGCCACCAGCACGGTGAGGATGAACAGGACCATCTCCACCAAACCGAAAAGCCCCAGACGGTCGAAGGCGACCGCCCAGGGGTAGAGGAAGATGATCTCGATGTCGAAGACGATGAACAGCATCGCCGTCAGGTAGTACTTGATCGGGAAGCGCCCGCCGCCCGCCGGCTGCGGCGTCGGCTCGATGCCGCACTCGTACGCCTCGAGCTTGGCGCGGTTCCACCGCTTGGGGCCGGTGACTGACGCCGCCAGCACCGAGAAGACGGCGAACCCGAAGGCGAGCACCCCCAGCACGATGATCGGAACATAGAGATCCATGTCTCTACACCCCCTCCTCGGTTCGTACGACGCTGTACGAGGCACGCGGCCCGGTGCCGCCCATCAGGGTGCGGGCGGCGCGGACCGGACGCGCCAGCGCGGCGGCGTGACCCGTCGCAGGTCCGTGAGGATTCTCACGGACACGGGTCGCCACCTTAGCCAAGGTGACCAAATCCACTCCCCTCGGGGGTCGGCCCACGCTCATGGCGTGCTCTCGCTCATGCCGCCGGCGCCACCTTCTGCATCGCGTTGATGAGGCGGTCCATGGCGTCGCCGCCACGCCGGTCGGTCAGGTTGGCCAGCAGCTTGAGCGTGAAGCGCATCAGGGTGGGGTGCGGCAGGCCGTGCGAGGTGAGGAACTTCATCACCCGCGGGTCGCCGATGGCCTGGACGAAGATGCGGGCCAGCGTGAAGTAGCCGCCGTGCTCGTCCTTGAGGATGCGCGGGTACTCGTGGAGCGTCCGCTCGCGCTGGGCGGGGGTGCGGCGGGACAGGGCCTGCACCATGATGTCGGCGGCCAGCCGGCCGGACTCCAGCGCGTAGTCGATGCCCTCGCCGTTGAACGGGTTGACCATGCCGCCGGCGTCGCCGACCAGCAGCATGCCGCGGGTGTAGTGGGGCTGCCGGTTGAAGCCCATGGGCAGCGCGGCGCCGCGGATCGGTCCGGTGGCGTGGTCCTCGTCGAACTGCCACTCCTCGGGCATCTGCGCGCACCAGGCGCGCATCATGCCGCGGTAGTCGACGTTCTGGAACGCCTTGCTGGTGTTGAGCAGGCCGAGGCCCACGTTGGAGGTGCCGTCGCCGACCGGGAAGACCCAGCCGTAGCCGGGGAGCAGGCGCTGCCCGTCCCACAGCTCCAGCCACGCCTCCATGTACTCGTCGTCGTGGCGGGGCGTCCGGAAGTACCGGCGGACGGCCACGCCCATGGGGCGGTCCTCGCGGCGGCGCAGCCCCATGGCGACCGACAGCCGGGTGGAGTTGCCGTCGGCCGCGACCACCAGCGGCGCGTGGAACTCCACCTCCTCGCCGAGGTACTTGGCGGTGACGCCGATGATGCGGTCGTTGCGCTCGTGCAGGATCGGGCCGGTGACGGTGCAGCCCTGCAGCAGCCGGGCGCCGGCCTTGGCGGCGTGCTCGGCCAGCAGCTGGTCGAGGTCCATGCGGGGGCGCACCAGGCCGTAGTCGGGGAAGCTGGCGAGCTCGGGCCAGGGCAGCTCGACCTTGACGCCGCCGCCGTAGATGCGCAGGCCCTTGTTGCGGGCCCAGCCGGGGGCGTTGACGTCCACGCCCATGCCGACCAGCGCGCGCACGGCGCGCGGGGTCAGCCCGTCACCGCAGATCTTGTCGCGCGGGAACGTGGCCTTCTCCAGCAGCAGCACATCGAGGCCCGCCTGGGCCAGCCAGTAGGCGGTCGACGACCCCGCGGGGCCGGCCCCGACGACGATGACATCTGCCTGTCGGGTGGAGTCGGTCACAGCGTTCCTTCTCAGCTCGTTCGCTTGTGAAGTACTTCACAAGGTTTTCGTCAGGGAGTCTATTCCTTCTTGACGGCCGATGGGTACCTCTGGGCCCGCCCGGTTTTGGACCGGTCCCAACGGCCGTGCCCGGTTCAGCCGGCGTTGACGGCATGGTGCAGCGCCACCACCCCGAACGTCAGGTCGCGCCAGCGCACCGACGTCCAGCCCGCCTCCTGCAGCAGCCGGGCGAGTGCGGCCTGGTCGGGCCAGGCCAGCGTGGACTCGGCCAGGTAGCGGTAGGACTCGGGGTTGGAGCTGACCCGCGCGAGCAGCGGCAGCCCGTAGCGCAGGTGCAGGCGGTGCCCGAAGCGCAGCAGCGCGTTGGGCGGGTGACTGACCTCACACACCAGCAGCCGGCCGCCCGGGCGGGTGACGCGGCGCAGCTCGCGCAGCGCCTGGACGGTGTCGGCGACGTTGCGCAGCCCGAAGGAGATCGTCACGGCGTCGAACGCCCCGTCGGCGAACGGCAGGCGCAGCGCGTCGCCGGCGACGAAGCGCGGGCCCGCCGGGCCGCCGTTGCGGCGCGTGCCCACGCGCAGCATGCCGAGGGAGAAGTCGCAGGCGACGGTGCGGGCTCCGGCCGCGGCGAACGGCACCGCGGAGGTGCCGGTGCCGGCGGCCAGGTCCAGCACCTTCTCGCCGGGGCCGGCGTCCAGCGCCTGGACGACCTCGCGCCGCCAGTACCGGTCGCGGCCGCCGGTCATGAGGCTGTTGAGGAGGTCGTAGCGTTCGGCGGTGCGGTCGAACATCGCGGCCACGTCGGTGGGCCGCTTGTCGAGGAAGGCGCGGGTCATGCCCCCAGCCTAGGGGGCGGGGTTCAGGTGTCCTCTCGGGCGCGGGACCGCTCGAAACGGCTGCGGCGCCGGCTCAGCCCCGCCACCACCGACGCCGACATCGCGTCGCGCTGCGCGGACAGCAGCACATAGCTGATCAGCCCGCTGATCAGCAGCGCGCCCAGCAGCAGGAACAGCGGCGCCTTCTGCATCGGCGTCAGCCAGAGCACGCCCGCGGTGGCCAGGAAGATGCCCAGGCGGGCGGCGGTGTAGACGAGGACGGCTCGCATGACGGTTCAGAGCCTACCTGCGCCCTTCGTCCGGTCCATCACCCCCCGCCCCTCGGCGCAGCCCGCCGGGGACTCAGGCGTAGAGGTCCAGGAACAGGGCCGGATCGACGTTGCCGCCCGACAGGACCGACACGTAGGTGCGCGCGTCCGGCAGCTCGTCGCGGCGGAACAGGTACGCGGCGGTCGCCACGGCGCCGGCGGGCTCGGCGATCAGCCGGGCCTCGCGGGCCAGGCGGCGCACCCCCTGGCGGATCTCGTCCTCGGTGACCGTGACGATGCCGTCGACGTACTCGCCGATGTGCGCGAACGGCACGTCGCCGAGCCGCTGGGCGCGCAGGGCGTCGGCGACGGTGCGGCCGGTCTCCTCGGCGGCCCAGGACACCGGGTGCCCGGCGCGCAGCGAGGCGCGGGCGTCGGCGGCCAGTTCGGGCTCCACGCCGATCACCTTCGCCTCCGGGCGCAGCGCCTTGACCGCGGTGGCCACGCCCGCCAGCAGTCCGCCGCCGCCCACGGGGACGAGCACCACATCGGCCTCCGGGCAGTCCCGGGCGATCTCCAGCCCCACGGTGCCCTGCCCGGCCACGATCCGCGGATCGTCGAACGGCGGAATCATCGCGAACCCGTGCGCCTCGGCGAGTTTTTCGGCGGTGGCGGTCCGGGCCTCCATAGTGGGTTCCACGTACACGATCTCGGCGCCGTGCCGGACGCAGGCCTCGACCTTCACTCCCGGAGTGGTGTGCGGAATGACCAGCACCGCGCGAATTCCGAGCAGGCGCGCGGTGTAGGCGACGGCCTGCGCGTGGTTGCCGCTGGAATGCGTCACCACGCCGCGCGCGCGTTGCCCGTCCGGCAGCGCCGAGATCGTCGCGTACGCGCCGCGCAGTTTGAACGCGCCGATCGGCTGGAACGACTCGGCCTTCACCAGCAGCGGGGGGTCGGTCGAGGGAAAGGGGACGAGCGGGGTGCGCACGCAGACTCCGGCCAGCCGTTCGGCGGCCCGCTCGATGTCCGCCAGTGACACGAGATCCGACATGTGAGGGAGACTATGCCGTGCGGTACGTCGCGCGGGAACCCCTGGTTCCGGTGACGATTCGCGCGTGCTGCGGGGGCTGATGTGACCGCAGGGGCCGATGCCCCATTTACTTCTCGTTATTTGTGCAGGTCAACCGGCTACGCTCGGTGATCTTTTCCGAAAACAAGGGAGAAATCGGTCTTGAGCCGCCACACTAGAAACAGTCCACCCGCACCGAGAGCGGGACAAAGGGGGAGAGACAACGTGGAAAGCACCAGCGAGCGCCTGCTGACCCCCGGAGAGGTCGCCGCCCTCTTCCGGGTCGATCCGAAGACGGTCACCCGATGGGCCGCGGCGGGCAGGATCAGCAGCATCCGCACTCCCGGGGGCCACCGCCGCTTCCGCGAGTCGGAAGTGCACGCGCTGCTGCGCGGGGAAGAGCCGGTCGCCGAGCACTCGGCGCGCTGATCCCGCCGGTCCGTCCGGTCCGGCGGCCCGGCGGCCACCCCTCCGCCCGGCATCCGGTCGCGCGATCACCCTTCCGCTCCGGACGGTCCGCCGCCCTCCAGGTCCGCCTTCCACTCTTCGAACCGGCGCAGCAGGTCCGCATCCTCGTCCCGCCACCGGCGCCGCTTCTCCGCCAGCTCCTCCTCGGTCAGCGACTGGCCGAGCAGCCGGTCGTAGTCGGGGTCGCCGGGACCGATCTCCACATACGCCTGGGCGATGATCCGTCCCGTTCCCTCCGCGGAGTCGGCCAGAACGCTGTGCGGAACGCGGAGCCTGCCGTCGGGCAGCCGGATCACGTACATCGTCGATCACCTTCGGTGCTGGTCGTCGCACACCGGCCTGGGCCGGTCGTCGTCGCGGCTGGTACGGATCGGCATGTCAGATCCCGAAGCGTCGGTTGAAGAACAGCATGACATCCAGCGCCAGCCGGATGTCGCCGGCGAGCATATCGACCAGGGCGGGGCGCTGGCGGGCGGAGATCGCGGCGAACGCGTCGGCGAAGAACTCGCGGCGGCCGAGCGCCGCGGGCTGCTTGTGGAAGTCGCTCGCCAGATGCGGACGGACCCGGTCGTAGAGGGCGCGGAACTCCGGGCTGTCGGACGTCCAGCCGCCGGGGCCGCCGTCGATGTCGTCGAGCGCGTGGCCGACCTCGTGCATCATCACGTCGGGGGTCGGGGACGGCCGGTCGCCCACGACGATCTTGCGGTCGCCGTAGGCGCCCGCGCAGATGTCCCAGGTGGCCGTGCCGGACGGCAGGGGCCGGTCGCGCAGGTGGCCCATGTCGTCCAGCTCCGGGACGCCGCCCGGTCCGACGTAGATGCCGTCCAGTCCGGCGGCCAGTTTGGCCTTCAACTGGTCGGGCAGCGCCGCCAGGCTCTCCACCGCGCGGATCACCTCGGGCGTCGGCGGGCCCTGCCGGGCGTCCCACTGCCGGTGCAGGATGCGCTCCAGCACGCCGCAGTGCCGCCGCCCGTCCGGGGCGTGCGGCAGGCCCGGCGGGTGGGGTTCGACGCGCGGCCGCCGCGGTTCGTCGTCCAGTTCGAAGTCGCGCCAGGAGAAGCCGTCGCGGGGGCTGACGTGCCTGCCCCGGGGGCGCCTGCCGCGGTCCGGGACGGCGCCCGGGAGGGCGTCCGGGTCGGCGTCCGCGCGGGTCGCGTCGGCTGCGGTGAAGGCGTCGTCGCGGCCGGCCTTGCGGAACCGGCCGAAGCGGTCGCGCGGCTGGTTGAGGCGCGGCCGCACCCAGCGCGGGATGCGTGCCGCGTCGGCGGCGCGGGCCGGGTCCGTGGACCGCGGCGGATCCTGGGACGAGTCCGGCGGCGAAGGCGAGTACGCCGCGTCCCTGCTCGCCCGGGGTCTGCGGTGGATGCCTCTGAAGCGCATCGGGCTCCTCTGTCAGCGGGCCCGCATCGGGCCTCCGTGGCAGAGTAAGCCCCCGGCCGACTCTCCGTCATCCCCGCAAGTTACGGACTACTCTCGTGACATGGCGTATGTGCTGCTCGCCCTCGTCCTGGTCGGAGTGTGGCTGTTCTGCCTGTTCGACGTGCTGGCCGCGGACGAGGGAGAGGTACGTCACCTGCCCAAGTTCGGCTGGTTCCTGATCGTGCTGCTGGGCGCCTTCCCCGGCGCCGCCCTGTGGCTGGCGCTGGGCCGTCCCCGCCGTCCCCTCGTCGGCATGCCCGGCCCCGCTCCCCGTCCGGACGCGCCCAAGGGCCCCGACGACGATCCGGCCTTCCTGCGCGAGCTCGACCGCCGTCTGCGCGGCGGTGACGACGAGCGCGCCTGATCCCCGCCCGGTTCCAGCATCTGGTCACCGCGTCCGACCGCCGCGCCGGAGTCGTGCGCTGTGGTCGGACGCCGTGGTCAGACGCCGTGGTCGGACGCGGCGGTCGGGAGCTGCGGCGGTCAGGCGTAGGAGTGCAGACCCGAGAACATGTAGTTCACGCCGAAGAAGTTGAACAGCAGCGCGGCGAACGCCACCAGCGACAGGATCGCGGCGCGGCGGCCCTTCCACCCGGCGGTCGCGCGGGCGTGCAGGTAGGCGGCGTACCCGATCCAGGTGACGAACGACCAGATCTCCTTGGGGTCCCAGCCCCAGTAGCGGCCCCAGGCCTCGTCCGCCCAGATCGCGCCCATGATGATCGCGGCGGTCCAGATCGGGAAGGCGAACGTGGTGACGCGGAACGCCATGCGGTCCAGCGCGTCGGCCGCCGGGATGCGCGCCCACCCGCCCTCGTCGGCTTTGCCGCGCGCCTCCTGCCGGCTCTTGAGCATGTAGAGGACGGTGGACGCGCCGGCGACGGTGAACGCGCCGGTCGCCACGATGGCGGCGCTGACGTGGATGGCGATCCAGTACGAGTTGAGCGCCGGGACGACCGGGCCCACCGAGTTGTAGAGCCAGATGTTGGCGATGCCGAGCGCGACCACCGCGGCCAGCATCACGAAGGCGCCGAGGAAGCGGGCCCGGAACCGCCACATCACGATCAGGAAGGCGGTCACCGCGGCGAACGCGATCGCGGTGAGGAACTCGTACATGTTCGCCCACGGCCAGCGGCCCGCGGCGGCCGCGCGGGTCACCAGGACGCCCAGGTGGGCGCCCCAGCCGAGGACGTTCAGCAGGACGGCCAGCCGCGCCCACTCGATGCGGTTGCCGGTGGGCTCGTCCTCCTCCGCGTCGGCGGTGGCCTCGGCGGCCGGCTCGGCGGTCGCCTGCGCGTCGGCGGCCGCGCCCGCGCCGCCGGCGCCGACCAGGACCTTGGCCTCGGTCCTGGCCTTCGTCTTCACCTCGGCGTCGGCGCCGGTCTCGGCGGCCGCCGGGCGGCGGCGGAAGCCGAGATCGGCCGCGTAGGCGACCATGGCGACGATGTACAGCACGACGGTGCTCAGCATGAGCTTGTCGCTCAGCTCGGCGAGCTCGGCACTACTCACCTGGTCACTCCTTCGCTTCGGTTGCCGACGCGTCCGCCCCGCCGGAGGCGTCCTTCTCCCGGCCGTCCTTCGGGGCGTCCTCGGTACCCCGCAGCGCGGTCACGATGTCGTCGAATTCGGATGTCGGGTGGCCGAGCGTGAGCCCGCCGACCTCGACCACGGTACGCCCGCCGCCGGGCCGCGCACGGACCCACACCCTGCGGCGGCGCACCATGAGCGAGGCGACCAGGCCCATCACGGCGAGGACGGCCGCGACGAGGGCGGGCATGCGGCCCGGGTCGCGGTTGACCGACAGGCTCGCCCACTCCCGCACGCCCTCGAAGGTGATCGAGCCCGAGCCGTCCGGCAGCTCGAACGTCTGGCCCGGCTCCAGCAGCTTCTGACCGTCCTTGACGGGCTGCAGCGTCTTGCCGATGCCCTCCAGCCGGTACACCGACTGGGGGTTGCCCGAGTCCAGGCCGATGTCGCCCTTGAACGCGGTGATGGTCACCACCGGGCGCAGCGCCGCGGGGAACGCCGAGACGATCTGCTTGCCGTCCTCCGACGACGCGGCGCTCGGCCACAGGATCGCGTAGAACGCCAGCTGCTCGGGTTCGGCGTCGGGGGCCTTGATGACGCCCTCGGAGGTGTAGTTGCGCTGCTCCATCGGAAGGAACGGCACGGCGTCCTGGTAGGCGATGTCGCCTTTGGCGTCGCGCACCGTGAACACCGGCGAGTACCCGTGGTTCAGCAGGTACACCTTGGCGCCGCCCACCTTGAGGGGGTGGTTGACGCGCAGGTCGTGGCTCTTCTCCGGGGAGGTGGGGGTCTCCCGGTAGCGGACCTTGGCGAGGTAGTCGGTGGCCTGGCCGCGCCGCTCGCCCTGGGTCTCGTACGTGGCGGTGAAGCCGTCCAGCCGGAAGGAGAACGGGGCCAGCTCGCTGCTGTCGAACTGGCGGCCCGGGGTGAACTGGTCGTACTGCGCCAGCGAGTTGGCGAACGACTTGCCCTCGGTCAGCAGCACGTTGCCGCGGTAGCCGAACGCGTTGCCGATTCCGAGTGCGAACAGCAGCCCCAGCAGCGCCAGGTGGAACACCAGGTTTCCGGTCTCGCCCAGGTAGCCCTTCTCTGCCGCCACCCAGCGTCCGGTCTCGGGGGTTCCCCCCTCGTCCACGCGGAAGCGGCGGCGGCGCAGCAGCGCGCGCGCCTGCGTCAGCGCCTCGTCGGGCGAGGCGTCGGTCTCGTACGTCGCGGACTGCGGCAGCCGCAGCAGGTTGCGGGGCGCCGCCGGGGGGCGCGACCGCATCGCCCGGTAGTGCTGGAACGCGCGCGGCAGCACGCACCCGGCCAGCGACACGAACAGCAGGATGTAGATCGCGGCGAACCACGGCGCGGCGAACACGTCGAACAGCGAGAACCTGTCCAGCCACGGCGCCAGGGTCTTGTGCTGCTCGAAGTAGTCGGCGACGCGCTCGGGGGCCTGCCCGCGCTGCGGCAGGATCGAGCCGGGCACCGCGCCCAGCGCCACCAGGAACAGCAGCACCAGCGCGGTGCGCATCGAGGTCAGCTGGCGCCAGCCCCAGCGCAGCCAGCCGACCAGGCCCAGCCCCTTGGGCGCGGGGCCGCCGTCGTCGGGCGCCGCCGTATCCGCCGGGGTCGCGGTCGCGGCCTCCAGGGCCTCGTCCTGCTCGCCCTCGGTGCGGGCTTCGCCCTCGGTGCGCGTCCGGACGGTCCCGGAGGCGGCGCCGGCGGTGTTCGGCGTGTCGCTCATGGTCAGATCACCGTCTCGAAGCCGCCGATCCACGACTTCAGCTCAATGGTCAGCTCGCCCCACAGGCCCGTCAGCAGCAGCACGCCGATGGCGACCAGCATGCCGCCGCCGATCCGCATGACCAGGCCGTAGCGGCGCTTGACGGCGCCGAACGCGCCCAGCGCCCGGCGGTAGGCCAGCGCGGTCGCCACGAACGGCAGCCCGAGGCCCAGGCAGTACGCCAGCGACAGCAGCGCCCCGCGCCCGGCGGACGCCTCGCTGAACGACAGCGCCTGCACCGCGGCCAGCGTGGGGCCGATGCACGGCGTCCAGCCCAGCCCGAACAGCACGCCGAGCAGCGGCGCCCCGGCCAGCCCGGCGGCGGGCAGCCGACCGGACTTGACGGTGCGCTGCAGCCCGGGCACCAGGCCCATGAACGCCAGCCCGAACACGATCGTGACCGCGCCGAGCACCCGGGTGATCGGGTCGGCGTACTCCAGCAGCCAGCGGCCGAGGCCGCCGAACGCCAGCCCGGCGCTGACGAACACCAGGCTGAACCCCGCGATGAACAGCGCGGCCCCCGCCACCAGCCGCCCGCGGCGCTGCTCGGCCAGGTCGGCGCCGGTCATCCCGGTCACGTACGACAGGTAGCCGGGCACCAGCGGCAGCACGCACGGGGACACGAACGACACCAGGCCGGCCAGAGCGGCCAGCGGTCCCGCCACCAGCAGCGATCCGCTGGTGACGGTCTGGTCCACCCCCGCCGAGACGATCACTTCTCCGCGAGGACCCGGGCCACGATCGGGTTCAGCTTGGAGTAGGTGGTGGCACCGATGACGCGGGCGGCGACGCGGCCCTGGCGGTCCAGGACGAGCGTGGTGGGGATCGCGTTGGGCGGCACGGAGCGGAACGCCAGCGTGATGCGGCCGTCGGCGTCGAACAGACTCGGGTAGCCGACCTTGAACTTGCGCTCGAACGCCTGGGCGTTCTGCTTGCTGTCCTTGAAGGCCACCCCGAGGAACTCCACGCCCTTGCCCTTGTTCTCGCTGTGCACCTGCTCCAGCGACGGCGCCTCGCCCCGGCAGGGGGCGCACCAGGACGCCCAGAAGTTCACCACGGTGACCTTGCCCTTGAAGTCGGCGAGGGCCACCTTCTCACCGTCCAGGGTGTCGCCCTGCACGCCCGTCACGGGCTTGCGGTCGGCCACCGGGATCGCCTGCGCGGAGCCGTCGCCCGCGATGAAGCGGTTGTCGCTGCCGCCGGGCCCGTTCTGGGACGCCTGGGAACCCGCGCAGCCCGCCAGGAGCCCGCACATCGCGGCCGCGACGGCGATCCGGGCGGCGGCCGGGACGCGCCTGGGCCGGACCGCTGCGGTGCTCGGCACGGCGGAGATCCGGGGGCTCACCAAACCCTCCTACTACAGGACGTAGTACTCAATGTAGCGGCCGTTTCAGGCCCCTGCGACACCGGGGTCCTTGGCCAGCCCGGCGGCCGGCTCGCAGTAGGAGACCTCCACCAGGCGGGTGCCCTCGAACGTCAGGCTCGTCACGCTGCACAGCCCGCACTGCCGCTTGGCCGGGTGGTGCCACAGGCGCCGGTGCTCGGCGTAGCGGCGCAGCACCCAGATGGGCAGCTGGTGGCTGACGCACACCGCCTCGTGGCCGCGCGCCGCCTCCCGGGCCCTGATCACCGCGGCCTTCATGCGGGCGGCGAGCTCGGCGTACGGCTCGCCCCATGACGGCTTGAACGGGTTCACCAGGTGGCGCCAGTGCTCGGGGCGGCGCAGCGAGCCCTTGCCCACGCCGAACGTCAGCCCCTCGAAGTGGTTGGCGGCCTCGGTGAGGCGGTCGTCCACCGTCACCGTGAGGCCGAACGCGTCGACCAGCGGCGCGGCCGTCTCCAGCGCCCGCTGCAGGGGCGAGCAGAACAGCGCGGTCACGTCCCGGTCGGCGAACCATTTGGCGGCCGCCTTGGCCATGAGGACCCCGTCCTCGCTGAGCCGATAGCCCGGCAGCCGCCCGTACAGGACGCCTTCGGGATTGTGCACCTCACCGTGGCGCAACAGGTGAACGATCGTCTTGTCAGTCATGGCCTGGCCAGGTTATCCCCCGTCGGCCCCCCGGCCGGACCGCCGCGGTCGGGTCAGCGGCGCGACGAGGTGACGGCGGCGGAGATGGTCTTGACCACACGGTCGAGGTCGGCCTGCCCGACGCCCTTGACGTTCTGGACGAACCAGTACGTCAGCGCGGCGGTGCAGATGGACGCCCGGTCCCACGGCATGACGCACCGGATCGGCATCGGTACGCCGTCCTTGCCCAGCGTCGCCAGCGTGACCGACACGTAGGGGGACGGCGGGGGCTGCTCGCCGTCGGGCGCGTCGGTGGCGATCATCGCCTGCGTGCCGGACACGCCGGTCGGCAGGTCGCGCCGCGTCCGCAGCGACGAGCTGCAGTCGTCGCCGGGCCGGGGCTGCGCCAAGTCGGGGAAGTACTGGCACTTGGACAGCTCGATGCCGAAGGCCGAGCCCTGGAAGCTGTGCTCGACGACGCCGGTGCGCGTCTGCCCGATCGAGGTGACCCCGCCGTTGGCGCCGAACGACCGCTCGCACTCCGTCCCGGCCCGGCCGATGATGTACCGCTTCTGCGTGTCGTCCAGGATGTAGACGCCCGCGCCCTGCGGCAGCCGCACCTGCTCGGGAAGCCGGACCTGCGTCGGCCGTCCGATGGCCGTGCCGTCGGCGCCGGCGGCGAACAGCTTGCAGGGCTGCGCGGTCACCGTCTGCGCGACGGGCCGCGTCGTCGAGGCGCTCGGGGTCGGCCGCGGCTCCTCCCCTCCCCGGAACGCCTGCGTCCCCACGACCGCCCCGGTCCCGACGACGGCCGCCGTCCCGACGGCCACCGCCGCCGTCACGCCGGCGCTGCCGAAGATCGCCTTGATGCCTCCCGCGGTGGCCACTTTCCCGGCCACCCCGGCGGCGCCTCCGGCGGTTCCGGCGCCGCCGCCCGCGGCACCCGCCGCCGCCCCGGCCGGGCCGCTCGCCGACGCCACCGCGGTCCCCCCGCCTCCGGCACCCGCGGCGCCCGCGGCTCCG
>NZ_BAABDO010000083.1:0-29999 GCF_039539665.1 Actinomadura keratinilytica | reverse complement strand
GGCGGCGCCCGGGGCCGCACCCGGACGCGGGCGCCGGCGGGGCGCGGGCGGGCGTCGCACCGCTCCGAGATTCGGATGTTGGCGCTATCAGGGGTTTCTCCAGGGGTATTGACAGCTCGTTTCGTTAGCGCAAACATTCGGGGACACCCCGAAGTGAAGGAGATCACGTGACAGCCGCCACACCCCCGCCCGCCCGGCCCCGCGCCGCGGTGATGGAGGACGTGGCCGCCCTGGCGGGCGTGTCGGCCATGACCGTCTCGCGGGTGCTCAACTCCCCCGAGAAGGTGCGGCCGCAGACCCGCGCCAGGGTGCTGGCGGCCATGCGGGAGCTGGACTACCGGCCCAACTCCGCCGCCCGCGTGCTGGCCACCGGCCGGTCCGGGGTGCTGGGCGTGGTCAGCTTCGACACCACCCTGTACGGTCCGGCGTCCATGCTGTACAGCATCGAGCGGGCCGCCCGCGGCGCCGACTACTCGGTCAACATCGCCAGCCTGAGCACGCTGACCCCGCGCGCCATCGAGGACGGGGTGGAGCGGCTGCGCGGGCAGTCGGTGGACGGCGTGGTGATCATCGCGCCGCACCAGTCGGCGGCCGAGGGGCTGCGGCGGCTGCCGCCGGACTTCCCGGTGGTCGTGGTCGGCGTGGGCGACGACGTGCCGGCGCCGGTGGCGGTGGTCGACCACCGGGCGGGCGCGGCCCGGGTGGTGCGGCACCTGCTCAGCCTCGGCCACGAGACGGTGTGGCACATCGCCGGGCCGGCCGACTGGATCGACGGCAGCGCGCGCGTCGACGGCTGGCGCGCGGTGCTGACCGAGCACGGCCGGGAGGTCCCCGAGCCGCTGAGCGGCGACTGGAGCGCCCGGTCCGGCTACGAGCAGGGCCGGCGGCTGGCCGCCGACCCGGACGTGACCGCGGTGTTCGCCGCCAACGACCCGATGGCGCTCGGCCTGCTGCGCGCGCTGCGCGAGGCGGGTCGGCGCGTCCCCGAGGAGGTGAGCGTGGTGGGCTTCGACGATGTGCCGGAGGCGCCCTACTTCGCGCCCCCGCTGACCAGCGTCCGCCAGCCGTTCGGCGAGGTGGGCCGGCACGCCTTCCAGCTGCTGCTGGAGCGCATCGACGGCACCCCGCCGCCGGAGGGCGCGGGCTTCCCGCGCCGCACCGTGGAGCCCGAGCTGGTGGTGCGGGAGAGCACCGCCGCGCCGCCGGGGCGCTGACCGGGAACGACGCTACGGAGGGGAGATCGGTGCCGGGCATGATGTTAGCGCTACCACCAACAAGCGCTTGACCAAGATCGCCGCGAACAGGAAGACAGGCCGTGCGCATCACCAAGATCGAGACCCATGTCGTGGGCACCCCGTGGCGGAACCTGACCTTCGTGACCGTCCACACCGACGAGGGCCTCACCGGAGTGGGCGAGACCCGCATGCTCGGGCACACCGACGCCCTGCTGGGCTACCTGGCCGAGGCCGAACGCCGGCACATCGTCGGCTCCGACCCCTTCGACCGGGAGGACCTGGTCCACCGGATGAAGTACGGCGACTTCGGCCGGGCCGGCGAGATCGTCATGTCCGGCATCGCCTGCATCGAGATGGCGTGCTGGGACATCGTCGGCAAGGCCCTCGGCCAGCCGGTCTGGCGGCTGCTGGGCGGGCGGGTCCGCGACCGCGTCAAGGCGTACGCCAACGGCTGGTACACCGTCCACCGCTCCCCCGACGAGTTCCACGCCGCCGCCAAGAAGGTCGTCGAGCGCGGCTACCGGGCGCTCAAGCTCGACCCGTTCGGCGCGGGCCGCATGGAGCTCGACCACGAGGAGACCATGCGGTCGATCGCGCTGGTCGAGGCGGTGCGCGACGCCATCGGCCCCGACTGCGAACTGCTGGTGGAGATGCACGGCCGCTTCTCCCCCGCGACCGCGATCCGGCTCGCCGAGCTGCTGGAGCCGTACGCGCCGAGCTGGCTGGAGGAGCCCGTCCCGCCGGAGAACCTCAAGGCCCTGGCCAAGGTCTCCGCGCACACCGGGCTGCCGATCGCCACCGGCGAGCGCATCCACGACCGGTTCGAGTTCCGCGAGCTGTTCGAGCGGCAGGCGGCCGACATCGTGCAACCGGACGTCGGGCACTTCGGCGGCATCGCCGAGGTGCGCAAGCTGGCCGCCACCGCCGAGACGCACTACGTGCAGGTCGCGCCGCACAACGTGGGCGGGCCGGTGCTCACCGCGGCGACCCTGCAGCTGGGCGCGTGCGTGCCCAACTTCAAGATCCTGGAGCACTTCAACGACTTCGCCGACGCCCCGATCAAGAAGGTCGCGGCCGGCGCGCCGGAGGTGGTCGACGGCTACTTCGCGCTGCCGGAGCGGCCCGGGCTGGGCGTCGAGCTCGACCTGGACGCGGTCGCCGAGTTCCCCCGCCAGAACGCCGACTTCGACCTGTTCGCCGAGGACTGGCACCTGCGCCGGGGCACCGGACCCGACTCGCGGAAGGCGCGCTCATGAGCAGATCACTGGTGGTCGAGGAACCGCGCCGCTCGCGCCTGGTCGTCGGCGACGTGCCCGAGCCCGGACCGGGCGAGGCGCTGGTCCGGGTGGCCGCCGCCGGGCTGTGCGGCAGCGACCGCGAACTGTTCGAGGGCGCCCGCCCCGCCGGCTTCTGCGCCTACCCGATCGTCCCGGGCCACGAATGGTCGGGCACGGTCGCCGGGGTCGGCCCCGACGTGGACGAGGCGCTGGTCGGCGCCCGGGTCGTCGGCGAGGGGTTCCGCGGCTGCCTGGTGTGCGGGCCGTGCCGCAACGGCGCGCCCAACCTGTGCGCCTCCGGCTACGACGAGACCGGGTTCACCCGTCCGGGCGCGTTCGCCGACCACCTGCTGGTGCCCGCGCGGCTGCTGCACGTGCTGGCGCCGGACGCGGACCTGCGCGCCGCGGCCCTGCTGGAACCGGCCGCGGTGATCGCCGCGGCGGTCCGGTACGCGGCGCTGCGGCCCGGCGAGACGGCCGCGGTGGTCGGCGCCGGCACGCTCGGCATGCTGGCGCTGCAGCTGCTGGCGGCCGCGTCCCAGGCCCGGCTGGCGGCGATCGACCCGCGCGCCGAACGCGGCGAGCCCGCGCTGGCGGCGGGCGCCACCGTCTTCCACCGGCCGGGCGAGGCCGCCGAGGAGTCCTTCGACGTGGTCGTGGAGACGGCGGGCGCGCCCGGCACCGGGCACGCGGCGGTGGCGCTGGCCCGCCGCGGCGGGCGGGTGGTCGTCACCGGCATCCCCGGCGACCCGTCCGACGCCGTGCCGACCGCGCTGCTGGTCACCCGCGCCCTCACCCTGCACACGGTGTTCGGCGCGGGCCCGGCCGACTGGGCGTACGCGGTGCGCGCGTTCGACAGCGGCGTGCTGCGGCCCGCCGGCCTGGTCACCCACGAGCTGCCGCTGGCCGACTTCGAGAAGGCGCTCGCGCTGAGCGCCTCGCCCGGCGCCGGAAAGGTGCTGCTCCGCCCCGACGCGACATGACCGCCCCGATGACACGTCCGATATCCGCTTTCGAGTACTTGCAGAGGTGAATCCCCTGATGGACGGACCCGACGCCCGCCCGCGGCTGCCCGGCGAGCACGCGCTCGGCGAGCTGGGATTCCCGCCGCGGGCCGAGACCGTGCCGGGCTCGGCCCGCGCCTTCCCCGACGGCGGCACGTGGCGCACCGAGCTGCCGTCGTGCGAGGGCCCGGCCGTGCTGGCGGCGGTGCTGGAGGAGAGCGAGCGCCTGGACGTGCCGCTGCACCGCATCAGCCAGGGGTCGGGCGTGTGGATGCTGACCGACGCCGAGATCTCCGAGATGGTCGCCGCCTGCCGCGAGCGGGACATCGAGCTGTGCCTGTTCCTCGGCCCGCGCGGCTCGTGGGAGCCGGGCGGCGGGTCGCGCACCTACCCGACGGCGGGGCCGCGCGCCCGCGGCCGCGACCAGCTCGCCCAGTGCGTGGCGGAGGCCGAGCGGGCCGTCGCGCTCGGCGTGCCGTCGCTGCTGGTCGCCGACGAGGGCGTGCTGTGGACGCTGCACCGCATGCGCGCCGCCGGCCGGCTGCCCGCCGACGTCACGTTCAAGGTGTCGGCGCTGGTCGGGCCGGTGAACCCGGCGTCCTACCAGGTGTGGGAGCACCTGGGCGCCGACTCGGTCAACGTGCCCAGCGACCTGACGCTCGCGCAGATCGCCGAGATCCGCGCGGTCAGCGCCGCGCCGATGGACTTCTACGTCGAGGCGCCCGACGACCTCGGCGGGTTCGTCCGCCTGTACGACGCGGCGGAGCTGATCCGCTGCGGCGCCCCCATCTACCTGAAGTTCGGGCTGCGCAACGCCGCCCCGATCTACCCGGTCGGCCGCCACCTGCGGCAGCTGGCGGTGGACAGCGGGCGGGAGCGGGTGCGGCGCGGCCGCCTGGTCCTGGACACCCTGGCCCGGCTCGGCGCCGGCGCCGGGATGTCGCCGCCCGGCTCCCGGGCCCCGGGGCCGCTGGAGCGGTTCCCGGTCGCCGGCGCCGCCGCGCCGCTCACCGCCTCCTGACCCGCCGAACCCCCTGATCCGCCGAACCCCCCTGACCCACCGAGCCCTCTCCCCATCCCCGAGCACCGCCCCGCCGCGCACCCGGCGCGAGCGGGCGGCCCCCACCCCGGAGGAGTAACCATGAGAATCGGGCGCATCGCTACGGTCCTCTCCGCCTTCGCCCTCACCGCGTCGCTGACCGCCTGCGGGTCCAGCGAGAAGACGATCGACAAGGAGGCCAGGTCCGCCGACAACTCCGGCGCGCTGATCGGCGTCACCATGCCGACCCGCTCGTCGGAACGCTGGATCTCCGACGGCGACAACCTCAAGAAAGGGCTGGAGAAGCTCGGCTACAAGGTGGACCTGCAGTACGCCGAGGACAACATCCCCACGCAGGTCAACCAGCTGGAGAACCAGATCACCAAGGGCGCCAAGCTGCTGATCATCGCCTCCATCGACGGCACCACGCTGACCACCCAGCTGCAGCAGGCCGCCGACAACGGCATCAAGGTGATCGCCTACGACCGGCTGATCCGCAACAGCCCGAACGTCGACTACTACGCCACGTTCGACAACTACAAGGTCGGCGTGCAGCAGGCGACCTCGCTGCTGGTGGGGTTGAAGGTGAAGAACCCCGACGGCTCGGAGGGCTCGGCCAAGGGGCCGTTCAACATCGAGCTGTTCGCCGGCTCGCCCGACGACAACAACGCCACGTTCTTCTACAACGGCGCGATGTCGGTGCTCAAGCCGTACATCGACAAGGGCGTGCTGAAGGTCAAGAGCGGCCAGACCGACTTCAAGACCATCGCGATCCTGCGCTGGGACCCGGCCACCGCGCAGAAGCGCATGGAGGACCTGCTCACCAACGCCTACCGCGACGGGTCGAAGGTGCACGGCGTGCTGTCGCCGTACGACGGGCTGTCCATCGGCATCCTGTCGGCCCTCAAGAGCAACGGCTACGGCACCTCCGGCCAGCCGTACCCGGTGGTGACCGGGCAGGACGCCGAGGTCGCCTCGGTCAAGTCGATCCTGGCCGGCGAGCAGTACTCCACCATCTTCAAGGACACCCGCAAGCTGGCGGACGAGACCGTGAAGATGGCCGACACCGTGCTCAAGGGCGGCAAGCCGACGGTCAACAACACCAAGGACTACGACAACGGCAACAAGGTCGTGCCGTCCCAGCTGCTGGAGCCGGTCATCGTGACCAAGGAGAACGTCAAGGCGGCGCTGGTCGACACCGGCTACTACACCGCGGACAAAGTCGGCCTGAAGTGACCGGCGCGACCGACAGGAATCCGACATGACCGACGACATCCTCCGGATGCAGGGCATCACCAAGCGGTTCCCCGGGGTCAACGCCCTGACCGGCGTCGATCTGACGGTGCGGCGCGGTGAGATCCACGCGATCTGCGGGGAGAACGGCGCGGGCAAGTCCACGCTGATGAAGGTGCTGTCGGGGGTGTACCCGCACGGCTCGTACGACGGGGAGATCCTCTTCGACGGCGAGCCGTGCCGGTTCTCCGGCATCCGCGACAGCGAGGAGCGCGGCATCGTCATCATCCACCAGGAGCTGGCGCTGTGCCCGCAGCTGTCCATCGCCGAGAACATCTTCCTCGGCAACGAGCGCGCCCGCCGGCGCGGGCTGCTCGGCGGCCTCATCGACTGGAACCACACCAACCACGAGGCCGCCCAGCTGCTGGAGCGGGTGGGGCTGCCGGAGAACCCGGTCACCCCGATCGCCGAACTCGGCGTGGGCAAGCAGCAGCTCGTGGAGATCGCCAAGGCGCTGTCCAAGAAGGTGAAGCTGCTGATCCTGGACGAGCCCACGGCCGCGCTCAACGACGAGGACTCGGCGCACCTGCTGGACCTGGTGCGCGGCCTGCGCGACGACGGCATCACCAGCGTGATCATCTCGCACAAGCTCAACGAGGTGCTGGCGATCGCCGACTCGATCAGCATCCTGCGCGACGGGCGCATGATCGAGACGATGGACGCCAAGGCCGACGGCGTCACCGAGGACCGGATCATCACCGGGATGGTGGGCCGCGACCTGGAGCACCGCTACCCGCCGCGGGAGCCGCGGATCGGCGCGGAGGTGCTGCGGATCGAGGACTGGACGGTGCACAGCCCGTCCCAGCACGACCGCAAGGTGGTGGACGGGGCGTCGCTGACGCTGCGCCGCGGCGAGATCGTCGGGCTGGCGGGGCTGATGGGCGCGGGCCGCACCGAGCTGGCGATGAGCGTGTTCGGCCGCTCGTACGGGGTCGGCGCGTCCGGGCGCGTCCTGAAGGACGGCCGGCCGATCGACGTGCGCACGGTGCAGGACGCCATCCGGCACGGCATCGCCTACGCCACCGAGGACCGCAAGCGCTACGGGCTCAACCTGATCGAGGACATCAAGCGCAACATCTCGGCGGCCGGGCTGCCGCGGCTGGCCACCCGCGGCTGGGTGGACGGCAACGAGGAGTACCGGGTCGCCGACGAGTTCCGCGCGAGCCTGAACATCAAGGCGCCGGACGTCGGCGCGGTCACCGGCAAGCTCAGCGGCGGCAACCAGCAGAAGGTCGTGCTGTCCAAGTGGATCTTCACCGATCCGGACGTGCTGATCCTGGACGAGCCGACCCGCGGCATCGACGTGGGCGCCAAGTACGAGATCTACTCGATCATCAACCGGCTGGCCGGGGAGGGGAAGGCGATCCTGCTGATCTCCTCCGAGCTGCCCGAGCTGCTGGGCATGTGCGACCGCATCTACACGATGTCGGCGGGCCGGATCACCGGCGAGGTGCCGCGCGCGGAGGCCACCCAGGAGCGCCTCATGTACCTGATGACCAAGGACAAGGAACAGGAGAGGGTTCGATGAGCGGGGGGCGTCCATGAGTCGTACCGCGTCCGCGAGCGCCGACGCCGGCGCGACCGCGAGCAAGACCGCCCCGGCGTCGTCCGGGCCGGGCAACGGCAGGTCGCTGTCACAGCTGACGATCAACGTCCGGCAGAGCGGCATCTACATCGCCTTCGCCCTGATCGTGGTGCTGTTCACGGTGCTGACCGGCGGAGACCTGCTGCAGCCGCAGAACATCTCCAACATCATCGTGCAGAACTCCTACATCCTGATCCTGGCGATCGGGATGATCCTGATCATCATCTCCGGGCACATCGACCTGTCGGTGGGGTCGGTGGTCGGCGTGACCGGCGGGATCGCCGCGGTGCTGATGGTCAACCACGATGTGGCGTGGCCGCTGGCGCTGCTGCTGACGCTGGCCGCGGGCGCCGCGATCGGAGCCTGGCAGGGCTACTGGATCGCCTACTTCGGCATCCCGTCGTTCATCGTGACGCTGGCGGGCATGCTGCTGTTCCGCGCGCTGACCCTGACCGTGCTGGGCAACCAGGGCATCGGCCCGTTCCCCGACGAGGTGCGTACGCTGTCCAACGGGTTCACCGAGGGCTACCTCGGCAACATCGGGCTCGGCGTGCTGGGCGGCGCGGACCTGTTCAGCCTGCTGGTCGGGATCGCCGTCGTGGCCGGGCTGGCGGTGGCGCAGTGGCGCACCCGCGCCGCGCGCCTGGGCTACCGGCAGACGGTCGACCCGCTCCCGGTGTTCGTGCTGAAGATCGCCGCCGCCGGTGTGCTGATCATGGCGGTGACGGTGCAGCTGGCCCGCTTCCACAACCTGCCGTGGGTGCTGGTGCTGCTGGCGGCGCTGGTGCTGGGCTACACGATCCTGACCAACCGGACGGTGTTCGGCCGCCGCATCTACGCGGTGGGCGGCAACCTGCAGGCGGCGCAGCTGTCCGGCGTCAAGGTCAAGTCGATCGTGTTCTGGCTGTTCGTGAACATGGGCGTGCTGTCCGCGCTGGCCGGGGTGATCTTCGCCGGGCGGCTCAACCAGGCGGGCCCGACCGCGGGCAACACCTTCGAGCTGGACGCGATCGCGGCGGCGTTCATCGGCGGCGCGGCCGTGCAGGGCGGCGTCGGCAAGGTGGTCGGCGCGATCACCGGCGGCCTGATCATGGGCGTGATCAACAACGGGATGTCGCTGATGGGCGCGCCGAGCGAGCGGGTGATGCTCGTCAAGGGCCTGGTGCTGCTGGCGGCCGTCGCGTTCGACGTGTGGACCAAGCGCCGCTCCGGCAGCCCGCTGCTGCGCTAGCCGCGCCCGCGCGGCGCCGCCGGGGCCGCGGCGCCGGATCCATGTCCTCGGGGGGTCAACGCATCACCTGAGAGGAGAAACATGAGGTTCCTACCGCCCCTCACGGGAGCCGCACTGCTGGTCGCCGCGATGGTGGCGGCGACGGGACCGGCGTCGGCGTCCCCCGGCGCCGCTCCCGCGCACACCGCCCCGAAGATCACCAAGGAGCCGTTCGGGAAGCTGCCGGACGGCACCGCGGTCGAGCGGTACACGCTGTCCAACGGCCGCGGCATGACCGTGCGGGTGCTGACCTACGGCGGCATCGTCCAGTCGCTGGAGGTGCCGGACCGGCGCGGCCGCACCGGCAACGTCGCCCTGGGCTTCAGCACCCTGGCCGGCTACCTCTCGCCGACGTACCAGGACGAGAACCCCTACTTCGGGGCCATCATCGGCCGGTACGGCAACCGCATCGGCAAGGCCCGCTTCACGCTGGACGGCAAGACGTACCGGCTCGGCGCCAACGACGGGGAGAACAGCCTGCACGGCGGCGACAAGGGCTTCGACGAGAAGGTCTGGAAGGCCGAACCCTCGCGCGACGGCGACGAGGTGTCGCTGCGGCTGTCCTACACCAGCGAGGACGGCGAGGAGGGCTACCCGGGCACGCTGGAGACCACCGTCACCTACACCGTCACGCCCAGGAACGAGCTGCGCATCGGCTACCGGGCCACGACCGACGCGCCCACCGTCGTCAACCTGACCAACCACACCTACTTCAACCTGGCGGGCGAGGGCTCCGGCAGCATCCTCGACCACAGGCTGCAGATCAACGCCTCCCGGTACACGCCGGTCGACTCGACGCTGATCCCCACCGGGGAGCTGGCGCCGGTGCGCGGCACCCCGTTCGACTTCACCCGCCCGCACACGATCGGCGAGCGCATCCGCGACGGCCACCCGCAGCTGGTGATCGGCCGCGGCTACGACCACAACTTCGTCCTGGACGGCCGGGGGCTGCGCAAGGCCGCCCGCGTCACCGAGCCGGTCTCCGGCCGGGTCATGGAGGTGCGCACCACCGAGCCCGGCCTGCAGTTCTACTCCGGTAACTTCCTGACCGGGCGCCTGGTCGGCACCAGTGGCCGCGCCTACCGGCAGGGCGACGGCTTCTGCCTGGAGACGCAGCACTTCCCCGACTCGCCCAACAAGCCGCGGTTCCCGTCCACGGTGCTGCGGCCCGGCCAGACCTACGACACCACCACCGTCTACTCCTTCTCCACCCTATGACCGACGTCGAGATCGCCCTCGCCCGGCGCGCCGCGCTGGGCGAGGGCCCCACGTGGGACACCGCCGCCGCCCGCCTGCTGTGGGTGGACATCCTCGCCTCCGAGGTGCACACCTACGACCCGTCCACCGGCACGGACACCGTCCGGTCCACCCCGCAGCACGTCGGCGCCGCCAAACCGCGCGCCTCCGGCGGCCTGGTCGTCAACCTGCGCGACGGCGTCGGGCTGTACGCGCCGGACGGCTCGTTCCGCTGGCTGGCCGAGTGGCCCGAGGACGGCTGCCGGGGCAACGACGCCGCCGTCGCCCCCGACGGCGTGCTGTGGGCGGGCACCATGCGCTACGACGAGGCCCCCGGCGGGGGCCGCCTGCGCCGGGTGACGCCCGAGGGCAAGGTCACCACCGTCCTGAACGACGTGACCATCAGCAACGGCCTCGCCTGGAGCCCCGACGGGCGCCTGATGTACTACGTGGACACGCCGACGCGCCGCATCGACGTGTTCCAGGGCGACGACCGCCGCGTGTTCACCCGCGTTCCCGGCCTGCCCGACGGCCTGACCGTGGACGCGGACGGGTGCGTGTGGGTGGCGCTGTGGGGCGGCGGCCGCGTCCTGCGCTACACCCCCGCAGGGGAGCTGGACCGCACCGTCGAGGTGCCCGCCCGGCAGACGACGGCGTGCGCGTTCGGCGGCCCGGACCTGCGCGACCTGTACATCACCACCGCCGCGACGGGCGCGCCCGACGACGACGCCCACGCCGGTTCGCTGTTCGTGCTGCCCGACGCGGGCCAGGGCCTGCCCAGCCCGGTCTTCCCCGCCTAGCCGCACGGTGCGGGCGCCGCCGGTTCCGCGCGGCGCCCGGCGGCGGGTCAGGGGAGCCAGGCGACGGTGGTGACGCGGAACTCGCGGATGTCGTCCAGGACGACGTACTCGTAGATCACGGGCCGGCCGGGCACGGTCGCGCTGTAGGCGACGGCGTCGCCGTCCATGCAGTGCCCCGGCGGAGGCCGTCCCTCGTCGATGGCGGCGCCGCCGCGCCGGGCGAGCTCCTTGAAGTGCTCGACCACCGAGTCGTGCAGCGGGGTCGGCATCGCCTCGATCTCCCCCGCGGCCTCCTCGGTGCAGAAGACGGTCCAGCCGCGCCGGGGCGCGGTCACCGCTCGGATTCGCCGCGCGGCTCCGGCAGCGGTACCAGGTTGCGCCCCGCCACCCCGTCGGCGTGGCGGCGGCGGCGGCCGGGCACCTGGTCGAGGACGGCGTCCAGCCACCAGCGCTCCAGCACGCCGTCCAGCTCGGGCCCCTGCTCGGCGGTCAGCACCTCGCCGTAGAACCTGGCGCGTTTCTCCCTGGTCAGCGCCTCGCCGATGGCCTTGATCGTGCGCGGGACCGGCCGCACCCGCCCGGCCCCGCCGGGCCCCTCGGGCTGTGCGCTCATGCCACTCCCGTCTCGTCGCGTCCCGTCTTCCCCGAGACGCTACAGCAGCGCGCCGACATCGTCCCCCCATCCCGTATCAGCCGGCGGCCCGGCCGCTCAACGCGCCGCGCCGACCGCGGCCGCATCCCCGCCGGCCACGGGCCGGCCAGGGGCCGCTCAGGGGTGGTCGGGAACGGCGCGCAGCGGCGGCCGGTCCTCCAGGAGCGGGCCGGCGTGCCCGCCGAGGACGGTGAACCACGCGGTGAACTCGTCCTCCTTCACCCGCGCGGCGAACCGGCGGTACTCGACGTCGGCCGGCGTCGGGTGATCGCGGATGACCTCGTCGTACACCCGCTCGGACACGGCGAACACCAGGTCGGCGCGGGAGTCGGCCAGGGCGCGCCGGACGGGTTGGGCGTTGATGAGCCGCGCGGCGTGGATCAGGGCGCGGCCGCTGACCCCCTGCTCGTCCCGGTACACCGGGCCGATGTGCAGGGCGCTGCGCAGCTGGATGCGGGCGGCGGGGCTGGCGCACTTGTTGTACCGCCGGATCTCCAGGTGCAGCCAGATCGGCAGGCCCTCGGCGAGGGCGAGGGCGGGGACGGTGGGCGGGAGCACGGCCAGCACGCCGTCGCCGTAGTCCTGCCGGTAGTAGACGGTGTGCGACACGGCGGCGCGGGCGAGGGCGCCGGAGACGATCTGGTAAAGCCCGCGCCGCACGGCCTGCTGGATGTCGGCGTCGCGGTCGAGGTGGCCGAAGCCCGCCACATCGAAGAACAGATGAGGGCAATACGTGCCGGAGATATCACCCATATTTGGATATCCCGGGAGTTGCGCGAAAGTCATGGAGTCGACCTCCTGCCTGCGAGAGTGCCCCTGGGGCGGGCGGGGCGCCGTGTCGGGGCCGGCCCGCCGGCCCCTGGTCCATCCGCCAGGCGCGGCGGCACCGGAGGCGGTGACGACGACGTAGGGGACGCCGTTGACGAAGACGCCGACGGTCTCGGTCCGCCGGGTCTGGTGAGAGCGGCCTTGCGGCGGTGCGCGGGTCCGGTGCGCCGCACGGCCGCCGGGCCGGGCCCGCGATGGCGGGTCGCAGCCCGGCTCGTGTTCCGGTCAGGACGTCCGGGGGTCGCCCGAGCCTGATCCCGCCGTTGAATGCGACGCTAGTCCGCGGTTCCGCAGGAGAGCAGCGCAATCCCCTTACTGATCCGGACACGCTTCCCCGAATATGGACGCCGTTATCCGCGGATAACGGCGCGACGACGGGCGCCACATGCGTCTCACATGATCTCCCGCCGTTCTACTTATTTGTACACATTCGGCCTGCCGGACGAGTTGTTCGCGCCGACTCCGCGCGCTCCCGGTTATCCTCGCTGACAGATAATGATTCCCGGACTTTCCCAAAGATCGGGTGTCCGGGAGAGGTCGGGAGGTGGCGGCGACCGTGCCCAGGCCGAAACGGGAGATCAAACCCTCGACGGTGCGTTTCATCGCGATGCTGCGCGCCCTCGACCTGGCGGTGATCTCCCACGGCGTGTCGCACGCGCAGCTGGAACGGCGGCTGTGCGACTGGCTGGCGCAGGGCCAGCAGGCCCAGGCGCGGCTCCGGGAGAACCCGGGAGACGCCGACCGGGAGCGGCTGACCGCCCTGGTCGCCCGGAAGAACGACGTCGAGCAGAGCGGCCTGGCCCGCACCGACGGCCGCCGGGCCAAGGCGGGCGGGCAGCGGATCGGCGAACTGGTCTCCGGGAAGTTCCCGGCGGGCCGGATGCCGCCGCGGCCCCGCGTCGAGGTGTGCGTCGCCGTGCTCCTGGAGTTCCTGGCGGAGAACGATAAGGAGGGCTTCCTCGCGGGAGAGTACGGGAGCCGCAGGTCGTGGCTGGAATGGTGGCGGCAGGCCGACCAAGGGCAGGAGCCCGACATCGGCGACGGGACGCTGACCGTCTGGGGGTATCTGCACACCGCGCTGGAGCAGCTGCGCCAGATCGGCGTCCACGCCGACGCGGACGTGCGGGTCGAGGAGCCCGCGTCCGCCGGCGTCTCCGCCCTGCTGGCCGAACGCGACCAGGCGCTGGCCCGGGCGCGGCAGGCCGAGAAGCTGCTGGACGAGGCCGCGGCCAGGGCCGACGCCGCCGAGGCCCGCGCCGACGCCGCCACCGCCAGGGCCGAGGAGGCGACCGCCGAGGCCGCGGCGGCCGCGGCGAAAGCGCAGGAGGAGGCGCGGGAACGCGAGCGGGCGCAGCGCCGGCGGGAGGAGGCGCACCGCCGCGCCGACCGGCTGCGGAAACGGGCGGCGGCCCTGGCCCTGCCCGTGGCCGCTCTCGGCGCGTGCGCAGGCGTCGCGGGTGACCGGCTGCTGCTCGCCGACCGGTCGACGCCGACCCGGACGGTGGAGTTCACCGTGCCCGCCCAGGATGTCACCGCGTCCCAGCAGCCGGTGTTCACCCTCGGCCGCGACCTGCCCGCGGGCACCGACTGGACGCTGCACATCCGGCTCACCGTGACCCCCACCGACCCGTTCTCGGGCTGCACATACGGGATGCGGATCACCGCCCACGCCGAGGCCGACGGGCGGCGGCTGGCCCCGTTCACCTCCCGTCCCGGGCAGACCGACATCCGCCGGGAGGTGCGCCTCGGCGGTCTCGGCGGCCGGGAACTGCGCCTGGTCGTCACCCGCGTGGCCGTCAATCCCCCGTCGTGCAAGGTTCGCCTGGACCCGTCGGGGTCGCGGGCGACGGCACCCGGTTGAACGAGGACCCCGATGCCATACCGCCCTGCCGTCCGCCTGGCAGCCGTGGCCGCGCTGCTGCCCCTTGCCGCCGCCGCGTGCTGCCACGGCGCCTCCGCGCCCGCGCCCGGTCCGTCCCGCGAACGGCTGTACGCGATGGACCGGGCCCTGCGCGTCGGCATCAAGGCCGACCAGCCGGGCATCGGGAAGTGCAACGCGGCGGGCAGCAAGTGCACCGGGCTCGACGTGGACATCGCGATCGAGATCGCCAAGGCGCTGCACGTCGAGCCGGTCTTCCAGCCCGTCGTCTCCGGCAACCGCGAGGAGCTGCTGCTGAACCGCGGCGTGGATCTGGTGATCGCCAGCTACTCCATCAGCGAGAAGCGGCTGAAGGTGATCGACTTCGCCGGGCCCTACCTGATCTCGGCGCAGGACACCCTGGTCCGCTCCGGCGACACGAGCATCACGGAGCTGGACGACCTCAAAGACAAGACCACCTGCGGGGCGGAGGGCTCCAGCTCGCCGCAGCGGCTGGCCCTGCGCTTCGGCGACCCCCGGGACAAGGGCAGAGCCTGGGCCGAGCGGCACCTGCGGTACGCCGACGGCTTCGGCGACTGCCTCCCGCTGCTGCTGGACGGCAGCGTCGACGCGGTGTCCACCGACGAGTCTATCCTGGCCGGGTTCGCCGCCGACCCGCGCTACAAGGGCAAGGTGCGGCTGCTCCACAAGCCGTTCCCCGGCCACCGCGAGAAGTACGGCATCGGCATGCGCAAGGGCGATGAGGCCGACCGCGCGTTGATCAACCGGACGCTGAACCGGATGATCCGGGACGGCCGCTGGGAGCGGATCGTCCGCAAGCACCTCGAGCTCGCCGCGCCCCACCTCCTGGCGCCCGAGAACCGCCCCGCCCCGCCCGTCGAGTGACGGCCCCGGCGGCCGCGGCCGCGTTCCGCCTCGCATGCGTCCGGCCGGGCCCCGCCCGGGGCACGGCCGGACGTTCGGCGCGGATCAGTTCAAGGTGCCGGTGCGGGCCTCCTTCGGGGTCAGGGGGCGAAGGATCGTGGTGTAGGTGTAGTCGCGGTCAGGGCGCACCTGGTACTCGGGGCGGACCGGGTTGGGGGTGTCGCCCACACCGGTGACGGCGTGGTCGACGTGCAGGGTGTTCCACCCCGGGTTGCGCTGGAGGGCGAACGGGTACAGGGCGCGGTCCAGGTCGTCGTACGGGGTGACGCCGACCTCCAGGTCGCCGCCCACCAGCAGCCCCGCGCGGCCGTCGGACAGCATGGCCCAGCGCACGTCGTCGTGGTTGCCGTGGTCCTGAGGCCGGTAGTAGTCGACGTACTGCTCGTCCACCGTGGAGGACCACACGCCCATGGGGGTGCCGTCCTTGCGGTCGTTGTAGTTCTCCACGGGGCCGCGCCCGTACCAGGCGAAGCGGTCGAAGCGGTCGGGCATCTTCACCGTGTAGCCGACGCGGGCCAGGTACGGCAGGGTGCGCGCGTCGCCCTGGGGGCTGACGTGGTGGGTCAGCTCGATCTGGCCGGAGCCGTCCACCTTGTAGGTGGTCGTCTGGTCGAACCAGGCGGTGTGGCCGGGCGCCTGGACGCGGCTTTCGATCTGCACCGTGGCCGTGGCGCCGGGCGTGGCGGTGACGGACGTCGGAGTCGTGACGAGGCGGTCGAGGCCCGCGCGGCGCCAGTTCTCGCCCTCGGCGTTGCCCCACGTGTAGGTCTCGTTGCTGATCGGGGGACGCCACACGTCCAGTTCGGGGCCCTTCTCGACGAGCTCGACGCCCTTGTAGCGCATCGAGGCGAGGGTGCCCGCGGACTTGTCGAAGACGTACCGGAAGTCGCGTCCGGTGACAACGACCTCCTTGTCGTTCTCGGCGGTGCGGACGGTGCCGGTGGCGGGCCTGCGGACGTTCGGCACCTTCGTCCCGCCCGCCGGGAACTGGCCGAACCCGACGACGTGGCCGGACCGCGCGTACCACTGGCGGTCCTTGAGGACGGCCTCGACGGTCAGCCACCGCTCGGCGCCGGACGGGTCGGCCGGCGGCGGCGGGACGGCCGCCCGCGTCGAACCGCCCGGGCCGAGCCGCAGCGGCGCGCTGCCGGAGCGCAGCACCCGGTCGCCCTCGGTGTAGCGCCAGCGCAGCTCCAGGTCCGAGGTGCCGGCGAAGACCCGCTCGCTGGCCACGGTGACGGTGTCGCCGGAGCGGGTGACGCGGATCGGCGAGTGCACCCAGGCGAGCTGGGCGGTCTCGGGCTGGACGTACCGGTCGGAGCCGACCAGGCCGTCGACGCCCGACAGGCTCTGCCCGTTGGACAGGAACGTGCCGCCGGTGTCGAACCGGTCGAAGTCGAGCGCCAGCGCCGCGTCCTGCTTCGGGTCGGCGCCGGACGCCAGCTCCTCGGCGGTCAGGGCGCGGGGGTAGACGCGGACCTGGTCGATGGTGCCCTTGGCGAACCGGCCGTGGTCGTTGTCCTGCATGGTCTCGGGGTTGCGGGCGATGTTCAGGTCGGCCGACGACCAGTCGATCTCCCCGCTGAACGGGACCTGCGCGGCCTCGCGTCCGTCCACGTAGAGGCGCACGGCGGTGCCGTCGTAGGTGCCGGTGACGCGGTGCCAGCGGTCGTACCAGTCGGC
Source organism: Actinomadura keratinilytica (assembly GCF_039539665.1). Taxonomy (NCBI): domain Bacteria; kingdom Bacillati; phylum Actinomycetota; class Actinomycetes; order Streptosporangiales; family Thermomonosporaceae; genus Actinomadura; species Actinomadura keratinilytica. The sequence continues at coordinate 13,294 of NZ_BAABDO010000083.1, read as the reverse complement.
GGGCACGGGCGCGCGGACGGTGCGCCACGTGCCGCTGTGCACGAAGAACTCCAGGGTGTTCTCGTCGCTCATCTTCAGCGCCCACTGGTGGTCGCCCTTGGCGATCATCGTGAAGTCGCCGGTCCAGGGGCGCACCGGCTTGACCCACGCGTCGAGGGTGACGGCCTTGCCGGTGATGTCGAGCCGGCGGTCCCGGTAGACCTCGACGAAGTCGTCCAGACCGGAGAAGTAAAGCGCTTTCCCCTCATGCCCGTCGACGACCTTCGGGATGCCCTGGAGCCAGCTTTTGATCTTGTTCCCGGACGAATCCGGCGTGGTGGTGAGGGGATGCCGCATATTGGCCTCCGCCCAGTCCCAGATGAAGCCGCCCTGCACCTGCGGGTACTTGCGGACGACCTCCCAGAACTCGCGGAAGTTGCCGAGGCTGTTGCCCATCGCGTGGGCGTACTCCCCCATGATGATCGGCTTGGTGGTGGAGTTCGCCTGCTGCTCCAGCCGCGCCGGGGTCGGGTAGCGCGGCCCCCGCACGTGCGCGAACGGCGCGTCGCCGTCGGGCGAGTTGGACTGGTGGTACAGCGGCCGCGTCGGGTCGGTCGCGGCCGCGTACTCGGCCATCGCGGTGTGCGCGGCGCCGAGCCCGGCCTCGTTGCCGGTGTCCCACATCAGCACGCTGGGGTGGTTCTTGTCGCGGGCGAGCATCGCCTGGAACCGGTCGGCGAACGCCTTCTGCCATTCGGGCCGGTCGGCCAGGCAGTCGTCGGGCGCGGCCCGGTTGCAGTTCTCCCAGTTGTGGGTCTCGATGTCGACCTCGTCGTCGATCCACAGGCCGCGCCGGTCGGCCAGGTCGTACAGGTACGGGTCGGACGGGTAGTGCGCGGTGCGGATCGCGTTGATGTTGAGCCGCTTCATCAGCGCGACGTCGGATTCCATCCGCTCGCGGGTCTGGTGGCGCCCGGTGTCGGGGTCGGTCTCGGGGCGGTTGACGCCCTTGACGAGGATCCGCTTGCCGTTGACCAGCAGCCGCCGGTCCCTGACCTCGATCTCGCGGAAGCCGATCGTCTCGCCGGTGGTGTGCGTGACGCGGCCGTCCGGCCCGGCCAGTTCCAGGACGAGCGTGTAGAGGTTCGGTGTCTCGTCGGTCCACTTGGCGGGGTTCGCGACGTTCGCGCTGAGTTCGACCGTCGCGGTGCCGCCGGTGACCGCCGCCGTGCCGGAGAAGGTCTGCACGCGTCGGCCCCGGGGGTCGACGAGGGTGGCCTTGACGGTGTGGTCCCCCTGCTCGCCCTGCTTGCTGGCGAGTGTCACCGTGGCGTTGAGGGTGGCGTCGCGGTATGAGGCGTCCAGGTCGGTGGTGACGTAGGCGTCGCGCACGTAGGTCTTGGGCGTGGAGTAGACCCACACCGACCGGAAGATGCCGCTGTAGCGCCACTGGTCGACGTCCTCCAGGTACGACCCGGAGCTCCAGCGGTGCACCTGGACGGCGACGGTGTTGGCGCCCTTGCGCACGTGGTCGGTGACGTCGAACTCGGCGGGCGTGTAGCCGCCCTGGTCGTAGCCGACGTACCGGCCGTTCACCCACAGCAGGTACGCGCTGGTGACGCCCTCGAAGCGCAGGAAGACGCGGCGTCCGTCCCAGTCGGCGGGAATGTCGAAGCGCTTCACATACGCGCCCGTCGGGTTGACGTCCCTCGGCGTGCGGGGCGGGTCGTCCGGCACCATCTCGGTGGGGATGTTGCGGAAGATCGGGTGGTCGAGCCGGTCGCTCTGCCAGGTGTGCGGCACCTTCACCTTGGTCCAGCCGGAGGTGTCGTACCCCTCGCGGTAGAAGCCCTCGGGGACCTCGGCGGGGCGCTCGGCCATGGCGAGGCGCCACTCCCCGTCCAGGGAGCGCTCCCACTTGGAGCCGCGGGCGGCGATGGCGCCCTCGCGGTCGTCGTAGGGGTGCAGCACCGAGTGCGGCGGCTCCTGCCCCTCACCGGTCATCTCGGGGTCGTCGAGGTAGGTGTAGACGTCGGAAGGCGGCCCGGACGGCGGTCCGGACGGCGCGCCGTACGCGCCGACCGGAACCGCCGCCAGCCCGGTGGCGGCGAGCACGGCGGCCAGGACGGGCAGGAGCCGGGAGCGGATGCGGATACCCAGGGGTGGGGGCATGGGTCGCGGTGCCTCCTCTGGCGGTCCGGGCGCAGCCCCCTGACAACGCCCGAAACGGCGTTCTGACGGATTAGGTGAAGTCCCCGTTCCGGGACGCTAAGCGCCCCAAGTGATCACGTCAACGAACGCGGCCGAGTGTGGCGGAAGGCGCCAGAGATGTCCGCGGGACCTGGCGGATTTCGCCAGCCGCACCCTTCATGTCACAGCCCCGACACCGAAAACCGACAAACCGGAAACAGGCGGGCCGGAATTCCGCCGACCGCTGCCGGAGAGAGGTTCCCGCCGACGCGACCTCGGACCGGGCGGACCACGCCGGAACCGATCCGCCCCCCACACCGAGTGCAGCCGTCCCCGATACGGACCGCGCCCGGGGATCGAAGGGCCGGTCGGGGCCGGTCGGCGGCCCCGACCGGCGTGCTCCCGGCGCGGGCTCAGTCGCGGCCGACCGAGATGACGACGCGGCGGTTCTTGGCCCGGCCGCGCGGGTTGTCGGAGCCGTCGGCGTTGGTGTTGGGCGCGACGGGCTTGGTCTCCCCGTAACCGGCGATCTTCAGCCGGGAGCGGGCGATGCCGCCGCGGGTGGCCAGCCAGTCGGCGACGGCCTGGGCACGGCGCCGCGACAGCTCCAGGTTGGCGGCCTCGTCGCCCTTGGCGTCGGTGTGCCCGTCCACCCGGACCGCCGCGTCCGCCGGCGCCTCCTCCTTGATCGAGGCGGCCACCTTGGCCAGTTCGGCCGCCGCCTGCGGCCTGATGTCGGCCTTGCCGAACTCGAACAGCACGTCGGCGTCCATGCGGTAGGCCACCTGGTTCCTGTCCTCCAGGACCTCGGTGCGCCCGACCATGCGGCCGCGCAGGCTCGCACCGGGGAACGAGACGCCCGGCACCGACACGCCGGGGACGCTGACACCGGGCACCGTCACACCGGGGATGCACTCGCCCTTGTCGTTGCAGGCCCCCCGCCGGTACAGGGAGCCCCGGTAAAGAGAGCCCCGGTACAGGGAGCCGCGGTAGAGGGAGCTGCGGTAGACGCCGGCGACGTATCCGCCTTCGGGCCCCGGCTTCTCCTGGCACACCTCGGGGACGGACACGCCCTTTCGGTAGACGGCCTCACGCCGCACGGCCTCGCGGCGCACGGGCTCCAGATGGATGCCGCCCGCGTCGACGCCGGGGATCTCCACCGCCGGGATCTCCACCGCGGGGATCATGGTCGGCGGGATCGTCACGGCGCCCAGGCAGCCGCCCGGCGCCTCATGCACGGTCACGCACTGCGCGGGGATGCGCTGCGCGGGGATGTTCACGCCCGGGATCGTCACGGCCGGGATCACCTCGCCGCCGATGCGGGCCTCGGGGATGTGCACCGGCTCGGAGCGCACGGCGGGGATCTCGACCGCCGGGATGAGCTTGCCGCCGCGCGGGCAGCTCTTCGGCTCGGGGGTCCCCGCCCCCGGCACGGCCGTGAGCGACGCACTCGCCGAAGGCCGGGGCGACGCCGCGCCGCCCGCCTTCCGGTCGGAGTCCTCGCTCCCGCTGCCCCCGCATCCCGCACCGATCAGGGACACCAGCCCCATCATCGCCACAAGAGTCTGCTTTCTCACATGGCGGGATGGTAGGACCAGGACACGACAGAACGCGAACCGTTAGACACCCCGCCCACCGGCGGACACCGCACCCAGATGTCCGCTTTGTTAACCGGACGTTAGATCTGGGGCCTCGTTGTTGAACGCGGTTCGGCGGATCGGTGACGCTTCGGGGGCCTGCGGTGACGCAGGTCACCCCGTTCCCGTCCCGTGATGCGAGGAGGTGCCCGGTGACGACGACGTTGTCCGGCGGCACGCCGTCCCGGCCCGCGCGGCGCCCGTGGCAGGCGCTGGTCGGCGGTTCGATCGGCAACCTGGTCGAGTGGTACGACTGGTTCGTCTACTCCAGCTTCGCCGTCTACTTCGCGGCCTCGTTCTTCCCCAAGGGGAACTCGACCGCGCAGCTGCTCAACACGATGGGCATCTTCGCCGTCGGGTTCTTCATGCGCCCGGTCGGCGGCTGGCTGCTGGGGCGCCTCGGCGACCGGCGCGGCCGCAAGGCCGCGCTGACCGCCACGGTCACGCTCATGTCGGTCAGCGCGCTGCTGATCGCCATCGCGCCGACCTATGACGCCGTCGGCTACTTCGGCGCCGTGGTGCTGCTGGTGGCGCGGCTGCTGCAGGGCCTGTCGGTCGGCGGCGAGTACGCGGCCAGCGCCACCTACCTGACGGAGGCGTCGACGCCCGGGCGGCGCGGCTTCTTCTCCAGCTTCCAGTACGTGTCGATGACCGCGGGCCAGCTGTGCGGGCTCGGCCTGCAGATCCTGCTGCAGCGCACCATGTCGGACGACACGCTGCACTCCTGGGGCTGGCGGATCCCGTTCATCGTCGGCGCGGTGGGCGCGGCGGTGGTGTTCTACCTGCGCCGCAACCTGCTGGAGACCGAGGCCTACGAGGTCGAGGAGGGGGCCGCCGCGCCCGCCGAGCGCGGCACGCTGGCCGGCCTGTTCCGGCACCGCCGGGAGTTCGCGCTGGTCATCGCGCTGACCATGGGCGGCACGGTGGCGTACTACACCTACACCACCTACCTGACCAAGTACCTGTCCAACACCGCGGGCATGAGCAAGGACGACGCCACGCTGGTCAGCTTCTGCGCGCTGACGGTGTTCATGTTCCTGCAGCCCGCCGCGGGCGCGCTGTCGGACCGGATCGGCCGCCGACCGCTTTTGATCTCGTTCGGCGTGGGGTCCATGCTGGGCACCGTGCCGATCATGACGGCGCTGCGGGACGTCAGCGGGTTCTGGCCCGCGCTGGCGCTGATGCTGGGCGGCCTGGTGATCGTCACCGGCTACACCTCGATCAACGCGGTGGTCAAGGCCGAGCTGTTCCCCACCCACGTGCGGGCGCTGGGCGTGGCGCTGCCGTACGCGCTGGCCAACGCCATGTTCGGCGGGACCGCCGAGTACGTGGCGCTGTGGTTCAAGCAGGGCGGCATCGAGTCCGGGTTCTACTGGTACGTCTCGGGCTGCGCGGCGGTGTCGCTGGTGGTGTACGTGACGATGCGCGAGACGCGGCACGCCGTGCTGTCGCGCGCCGAGCAGGCCCCGGCCGCCGAACTCGCGGGCCGCGGCTGACCCGGCGCGAAGCCGCACCGCGAGCACCTACCCTTGCTCCGGACGGGGCAAGGGTAGGTCTGTGCCGGATGGGGTGGGCATGCGGGTGCTGTTGGTCGAGGACGACGACCGGCTCGCCGACGCGCTCGGTACGGCCCTGACCGGGCGCGGCCACCGCGTCGAGCGGGTGGTGCGGGCCGACGACGGGCTGCGGCTGAAGGACCGCTGCGACTTCGTCCTGCTGGACCTCGGCCTGCCCGACATGGACGGCCTGGACATGCTGCGGCGGCTGCGCCGGGTGTCGGCCGTGCCGGTCATCGTGATCACCGCGCGCACCGAGGAGCGGGCCGTGCTGCGCGGCCTGCGCGCCGGGGCCGACGACTACCTGGTCAAACCGTTCCGGATCATGGAGCTGCTGGCGCGCATGGACGCGGTGGCCCGCCGCTCCGTCCCGCCGCCCGGCCGGTCTCCCGCGCCCGCCGACCCGGCCGAGGTCGTCCAGGCCGGGGACGTGCGGATCGACCTGCGCGCCCGCGAGGTCACCGTGGCCGGCGCCCCGGTCGCCCTGACCCGCCGCGAGTTCGACGTGCTGGCGCTGCTGGCGCGCGAGCCGGGCGTGGTGCGCAGCCGCGAGGAGATCCTGGACGCGGTGTGGGGCGACGCGTTCCTGGCCGCGTCCCGGTCGCTGGACGTGCACATCGCCGGGATCCGGGCCAAGACGGGCCGTCCGGGACTGGTGCGCACGCTGCGCGGCACCGGCTACCGGCTGGGCGCCGGGGACTGATGCGCCGCCGGCTGCTGCTGACCTACCTGGCGCTGATCGGCGGCCTGGTGCTGGCGCTGGCGGTGCCGCTGGGCTGGGCGTACGCCCAGCAGCGCACGGGCGTGCTGCTGCTGGACCGGCGCGCCGACGCCACCCGCCTGGCCGAGCTGACCGACCAGGCCGTCCGCGAGGGCGACACCTCCGTGCTCGACAGCGAGGTGCGCCGGTACGCCGCCCTGTACGGGGCGGGCGTGGAGATCCGCGACGCCTCGCGCACCGTGCTGATCCGCTCCGGCGCCGTGCACCCGCCCGACGCCGCGGCGGTGCGGCGCGCCCTGGCCGGGCGCACCACCGAGCGGCTGCCGCTGGTCACCCCGTTCGGCCCGGGCCGGGTGGTGGTGGCCGAGCCCGCCGGGCGGGACGCGCAGGTCGTCGGCATGGTGCTGGTGGAGGCGCCGACGCGCGACGCCCGCCGCGACATCGCGCTGGTGTGGCTGGCCCTGGCCGGCGCGGCCGCCGCCGCGTTCACCGTCGCCGTGGTGGCGGCGCGGCGGCTGACCCGCTGGACGCTGCGTCCGGTGGCCGAGCTGGACGCCGCCACCGAGGCGATCGCGGCGGGCCGCATGCACGCCCGCGCCGCGGTCGGCGGACCGGGCCCGTCGGAGCTGCGCCGCCTGGAGGAGCGGTTCAACGCCATGGCCGACGCGGTGTCGGCGGCGCTGGAGCGCCAGCGCGCCTTCGTCGCCGACGCCTCCCACGAGCTGCGCACCCCGCTGGCGGTGCTGTCGCTGCGGCTGGAGAACCTGCAGCCGCACCTGCGCGACACCGGCGCCGACGAGCACCGGCGGGCCCTGGAGGAGGTCGACCGGCTGGGCGCGATGCTGGAGGACCTGCTCACCCTGGCCCGCCTGGAGTCGGGCGCGGGCGCGGCGGCCGGTCCGGTGGACCTGGTCGCCGAGCTGGCGCCCCGGCTGGACGCCTGGGGCGAGGTCGCCGCGGCCCGCACCGTCGGCCTGCGCGCCGACCTGCCGGAGCGGCTCACCGCGCACTGCCCGCCCGACACCGCCGGACGCGTCGCCGACATCGCCATCGACAACGCGCTCAAGTTCGTGCCGGAGGGCGGGCGGGTCACCGTGTCGCTGGCGGCGTGCGACGGCGCGGCCGTGCTGCGCGTCGCCGACGACGGGCCCGGCCTGGACCCGGGCGAGCTGGCGGCGGCGCGGCGCCGGTTCTGGCGGTCGCCGCGGCACGGCAACGTCGAGGGCAGCGGGCTCGGCCTGGCCATCGCCGACGAGCTGGCCCGCGCGGGCGGCGGCACCCTGGAGCTGCGGCCCGCCGACCCGCACGGCCTGGTCGTCGAGCTGCGCCTGCCGCTCGACGCGTACGGTCAGCCGTAGACGGAGCGGTAGTAGCGGACGGCGCCCGGGTGCAGCGGCACGGTGCCGGTGCCGATGGCGTACCGCTCGTCCAGGTAGCCGCCGGGCACCTCCGGCCCCGGCAGGCGGTCGCGGGCGCGGAACATCACGCGCGTGACCGTCTCGGCCAGGCCGGACGACAGGTCGCGGCGCGCCACCAGGTAGCTCGGCACCCCCACCGTGGGCACCTCCGCGGCCTGCCGGTAGGTCCCCGCGGGCACCGACACGCCCACGTAGGTGGGGCCGTGCGCGCGGCGCAGCGCCAGGATCAGCCCGTCCAGCGGCACCAGCCGCACCGGCGTGCGGGCGGCCAGGTCGGCGATCGCCTTGGTCGGCACGCCGCCGGACCAGAAGAACGCCTCCACGTCGCCGGCGGCCAGCGCCGCGCACGACTCGACCAGGCCGAGCCGGACGGCCCGGACGGGGCGCGGCAGCCCGGCCGCGCGCAGCACCCGCTCCCCCAGCACGGCCGTGCCCGACCCTTCGGCGCCCAGCGACACGCGGCGTCCCGCCAGGTCGGTGACGCGCCGCACCGGCGAGTCCGCGGCCACCACCAGGTGCGTGTAGTTGAGGTAGATGCGGGCCAGCGCGGTCACCGGCAGGGCCGTGCGGAACGCGCCGCGCCCCGCGACGGCGTCGGCGGCGCTGTCGCTCAGCGCCAGCGCCAGGTCGGCACGGCCCGCGGCGAGCATCCGCAGGTTCTCCACGCTGGCCGAGGTGGTCAGCACGTCGACGGTCAGGCCGCGGACGCGGCGCCGCAGCTCCTGGGCCAGCCGCCGCGCGAACGGCTCGTACTGCCCGTCGGTGGGGCCGCCCGCCAGCACCAGCCGCCGGTCGGCCGAGCCGCCGGAGCCGTCCGAGCAGCCCGCCAGCGCGGCCGCGGCCGCCGCGGCGCCCACGTGCAGGACGCCGCGGCGGCTCACAGCGAAGACCGCGGTCGGCACCCGCCCACGTTACCGCCGGTAGGTGAGGCCGTAGCCGTACGGGAACAGCGGCTTCTTGCCGTCTCCGTGGTTGATCGGCTGCTGGTCGAAGCTCCGCATCCACGTCATCGGCAGTCTGCCGGTGGGCTTGGCGACGCCGAACAGCACGTCGGCGACGCCGCGTCCCTCGGTGCCCGGCAGCCAGGACGCCACCAGCGCGTCCCAGTCCGGCAGCTGCGCGGCGATGTCCAGCGGCCGCCCGGACACCAGCACCACGATCACCGGGACGCCGGCGGCGCGCAGCCGCTCGATCGTCGCCAGGTCCTCGGGGTCCAGGCCCAGGCCGTCGGGCCGGTCGCCCTCGCCCTCGGCGTACGGCAGCTCGCCGACGACGGCGATCGCCGCCTTGTAGGAGCCGTCGATCCCCGTGCCGTCCCGGCTGTAGTCCACGGTGGTGGACCGCCCCACCGTCTGCCGGATGCCCTGCAGGATCGTGGTGCCGGGCGTGACGTCCCCCGGCGAGCCCTGCCAGGTGATCGTCCAGCCGCCGCTCTGGATGCCGATGTCGTCGGCGGCCCGGCCCGCCACGAAGATCTTGTTGCGGTCGCGGGCGAGCGGCAGCACCCCGCCGTCGTTCTTCAGCAGCACCTGCGACTCGGCCACGGCGCGGCGGGCCAGCGCGCGGTGCCGCGGGCTGCCGACCGTGCGCAGCAGGCCGCGGTCGGCGTAGGGCCGCTCGAACAGGCCCAGCTCGAACTTCTTGGTGAGGATGCGCCGGTTGGCGTCGTCGATGCGGGCCATGGGCACGTGCCCGGCCCGCACCTCGCCGCGCAGCGTGTCGATGAAGCGGCGCCAGTCCTGCGGCACCATCACCATGTCGATCCCGGCGTTGATCGCGGTGGCGACCTCCTGCGCGGTGAACCCGGGCCGCCCGTCGATCTGGTCGATGCCGTTCCAGTCGGAGACGACGAAGCCGGTGAAGCCGAGCTCCTTCTTCAGCACGTCGGTGATCAGGTAGCGGTGCCCGTGCACCTTCACCCCGTTCCACGAGCTGAAGGAGACCATCACCGACCCGACGCCGCGCCGCACCGCCGCCCGGAACGGCGGCAGGTGGATCCGGCGCAGCTCGGCCTCGGAGATCTTCGTGTCGCCCTGGTCGTCGCCGCCCTCGGTGCCGCCGTCGCCGACGTAGTGCTTGGCCGTGGCCAGGATCGACGTGCGGCCGTCCAGCCGCCGCCCCTGGAACCCGTCCACGATCACCGACATGGCGGCGGGCAGCTCGGGGACCTCGCCGAACGACTCGTAGGTTCGGCCCCAGCGGTCGTCGCGGGCGACGCACAGGCACGGCGCGAACGTCCAGTCGACGCCGGTGGCCGCGACCTCCTCGGCGGTGGCGCGGCCGATCTCGCGCACCAGGCCCGGGTCGCGGGTGGCGCCGAGCCCGATGTTGTGCGGGAAGATCGTCGCACCCACCACGTTGTTGTGGCCGTGCACGGCGTCCACACCGTAGATCACCGGGATGCGCCTGGGGGTGGCCAGCGCGGCGCGCTGGAACCCGTCGTACATGTCCGCCCACGCCTCGGCCGTGTTGGGGGTGGGCGTGGACCCGCCGCCCGACAGCACCGATCCGATGCGGTACCGGGTGACGTCGTCGGCGGTGACGCTGCCGCGTTCGGCCTGCGTCATCTGGCCGATCTTCTCGTCCAGCGTCATGCGGGACAGCAGGTCCTCGACGCGCTCGCGCACGGGCCGCCGCGCGTCGAGGTAGGCGGGGCCGTGCGCGGGCCGGGCGGTCTGCGCCGCGGCCGGGACGGCGGTGCCGGCGCCGGCGAACGCCAGCAGCGCCGCCGCGAGCACGGCGGTCTTCGCCCTGCGGCCGGGCAGGGAACGGGACGGGGAGCGACTCATCTCGCCTCCGGGGTGGGCCAACAGTTCAGCGGACCGTGCGTTCCCCTCTCATCACCGGCAACTTAAGCCCCGCGGGCCCCGGCGAACAGCCCCCGTCCACTACCGGCCGCCGTCCGAAACGCGCAAAGCGCGCCCCCCGTGGGGGCGCGCTCGTGTGAGCGGAGGGTGCGAGAATCGAACTCGCGCAGGGAGAACCCTGACGACGGCTTAGCAAGCCGCTGCCTTACCGCTCGGCCAACCCTCCGGAACGTCAGAAACCGCCCGCGCGGACTCCGGCCGCCAGGCGATGCGCGGATCGGGACGGCGCCGTCACGTCCCGCCGCGTCCGCCGCCAAGACCGGACGGGCCGCGCATCCGGCTACTGTGACGCCGCATCGCCGTCTCCTTCCGTTCTCGGTCGCGCGTTACGGCAATCAGGTTGCCGCAGGTGCCGCCGGGTGTGCAAGACGTTTTCGCCAGCGGCGGCGCGGACGGCGGGCGCGGGGCGCGGGGCCGGCGCCCCGCGCCCGTCTCGTCTCAGCCGGGAGCCTCGCAGGCGTCCCGCAGCGCTCTGAGTGCGTGATAGACGCGGGCCTTGACGACCTCCACGGGAAGCCCGAGCGACGCGGCCGCCTCGTTGACCGACCGCCTGCGGAAGTACGTCTCGGTCAGGATCTCTCGGTGCGCCCACGACAGCGACCGGAACGCCCGCGCCGCGGGCTCGTGCATGGGAGCGGGCGCCGTCTGGCCCGCGCTTTTGCCGGTTCGCAGTGCCACACCCAGAACCTCGCATCTCCACACCACCCCCGACGATCCCCTTATGCCGCACTTAAGGTTGTCTTGCGAAGCGGTTCATTCGCCTCACGTCCGGCGGGGTCCGGTGGAGTCGCCCCAGGAGCCGTCCACCTGCACAGCCCGTGAAGGGAGAGGCGGCGGACCGTCCGCATGAGTCGAGCCGCGTCGGCCGAGACCGACAGGCGGTGGCTCCCCGGACCGGCTCCCCGCCTCCTCCCCCCACAGGAGCGAGGCACGCAGACATGCGGCGGACGTCCCGCGCGTCCGTAGTCAAGGCGGGACGGTGACACCGGTGCGGATGCCGCATGTCATCACCGCGTTCGCCTGCGCGTACGGCGTGTGCACCGGCCCCGGTTGCCGCGTGTGCCGCGCCGCCCGATGGAAGCGCCACGAGCAGGGCTGCCGCGTTCCCGACCTGTGGTTGTGATCCGTTCCCACGCTGCTGCGACGCGACGGAAGGGGCGGAGCGTCCCGCATCCTCGGGGCTTTGTCAGCCCCGTCCTGCATCATCAGGCCGAGCCGACGCATGGCACCTCCGGGCGTAGCGGCCGAAACGGGTGCGCTGCGCGCGGAGAGTCGGCGGTCTCGTGGCCTCAATGTCGAAAGGCGCAGAAGGGTGAAGAAGTCAAAGGTTCCCGAAGAAGACCAGTACAAGATTCTGGCCGCGTTCGAAAGGGAACGCGACGACATCATCAAGATGTTCAAGGAGATCTTCGCGTTCCCTTATGTGGAGGAGACCACAATGGTCATGCTGGAGGCGCTGACGGACACCGCCGGGATCGGATTCGACGTCTACCCCAACTACGAGCCCATGGAGCGGGCACCGCTGACCGAAGCGGACCGGGGATCGAATGTCATCCGCCCGGGGGATATCGTGTCCGGAGGAAGCGTTTCCCTCGGCGAGATCTTCGACGACGAAGAGCTGCTCTGGAGCGACCGGCTGGACAGCTATCTCTTCGTCGCGGAGCAGCTGCTGGTCAAATGGCTGGGCAAGCGGATGAAGGAGGTCGAAGGGTACGACACCTTCCCGTATCCCATCTGCATATGTTTTCAGGGGGACGAGCCGTACTACTGGGATCTGGCCACGGGCAAGAGACTGCGGGTCTGATTCTCCTCGGGAGCGGCCGCCTCCTGCTTTGAAGCCCTCCCCCGCGAAGCGCCGGCCGGGAGGCGCCGTCTTCCCGCGGACGCGGTGAACCAGGGCGGCGGTCTGGGAGTCGTACCCCGAGTCAGCCTTCCCTACGTCCCCTACGGAGAGAACATGACCGAGCCCGACGTGCTGGGCCGCGCGCTGCTCAAGGCGTTCGCCGACCGCGGCTACCAGGCGGTCTTCCCGGACGCCGACACCGTCGCCGTCACGCTGCCGGACGGCACGCAGGTCAAGAGCGATATCCGGGAGTGGCGCCGGTACGCCGGGCGCAACTCGATGGCGGCGCTGCCCGGCATCGCCGCCGAGTTCGTCGAGAAGATGGAGGGGGACCTGCGCCGGGCGGCGCAAGCGGACGCGGCGCCCGAAGGCGACCTGCGCCTGCGGATCTACACCGAGGACGCCCTGCCGCAGGAGGTCTGGGACACGCTGGTCGTCCGGCCGCTGGCGCCCGGCCTGCTGGAGTGCGTGGTCGTCGACCTCCCCGACGCCATCTCGCCGCTGCACAAGTCCGCGCTGGGCGGCATGACCGCCGACGAGGCGTTCGCGCGGGCGCTGGCGCGGTCGGTGGACGGGGAGCCGCACCACATCATGACGCGCGAGCTGTACGGGGTGCCGCTGACGCACGTCAGCGGCGAGCACCGCTACGTCGGCGCGCACGTGCACGTGCTGAAGCGGTATGTGGACCCGGCCGCGTCCCCGCACGGGGCGCTGGTCGCCTTCCCGATCCCCGAGCTGCTGCTGGTCCACCCGATCGGGCGGACGCAGATCTTCTCGGCGATGCACGCCATGCAGGCGCTGGCCGCCCGGCACGTGGAGGTCGGCGAGAAGGCGCTCACCCCGCAGGTCTACTGGTGGCGCCCGGGCGCCTACGAGGCGCTGGACGAGGCGGCGGCGCCGGCGGGCGGCGGCGTGCCCGACCTGCGGCCGGTCCGCGCCGAGATCGACGAAGAGAACGCCAAGGTGAGCCTGTACAGCGACGAGGCGTTCGCCGAGCTGGTGCAGCGGCTCCTCGACGAGCGGCGGGACTAGGTGTTCTGTCCCGACAGGTTGGTGACGCGGCTGGCGGGTGGGAGGCCGCCG
>NZ_BAABDO010000082.1:0-31672 GCF_039539665.1 Actinomadura keratinilytica | reverse complement strand
CCCGGTCGCGGTGGAACGCCGGCGGCGCGGGACGGGCGGCGCGCCGGCGGTCGCCGCCGAGCAGGGCGACCAGTTCGGCCAGGTCGGTGGGGTGGACGGTCACGCCCGCCGCGGCCAGGGCGTCGTGCAGGCCGATCTCGCGGGCGGCGGGCGCGGCGGCCGTCACCACCTCGCCGTGCCCGCTCGCCCGCACCAGGCCGGTGACCAGGCGGGCGGCCGCGGCGGCGTCGGCGGCCCAGTGCACGGCGCCGCCCGCCTCGGTGACCGACTTCTCCAGCCGCTCCAGGTAGGCGTCCAGGTTGAGCAGCGTCTCGTCGCGGATGGCGCGGCCGGCCTCGCGCAGCTGCTGCCAGTCGCCCAGCTCGCCCGCGGCCGCCTCGCGCCGCCGCCGCAGCGCCGCGGCGTCGGCCCGCAGGTCGCGGCGCAGCCCGGTGTCGGCCAGGGCGGTGCGCGCCGCCACGGCGAACCTGGGCATGGGCAGCGGCACCGGCCCCGCGGAGGAGTCCCTCCCCCCGGCGGAGGAGCCGCCGGTCACGGCCGCCCCGCCGCGGCCGGCGTCCCGGTGGCGGCCAGGATCTCCGCCAGGTGCATGACGCGCACCCCGCCGCGCAGTCGCGACAGGGCGCCGCCGATGTGGGCCAGGCAGCCGTTGTCGGCGGCGCACAGCACGTCGGCGCAGGTGCCGCGCACGTGCCGCACCTTGTCGGCCACCATCGCCACCGACACGTCGGCGTTCTTCAGCGCGAAGGTCCCGCCGAAGCCGCAGCACTCCTCGGCCGCGGGCAGGTCGACCAGCTCCAGGCCCCGCACGGCGCGCAGCAGCCGCAGCGGGCGGTCGCCCAGCCGCAGCGTCCGCAGGGAGTGGCAGGTCGGGTGGTAGGCGACGCGGTGGGGGAAGTAGGCGCCGACGTCGGTGACGCCCAGCACGTCCACCAGGAACTCCGACAGCTCGTGGACGGCCAGCCCGTCCGCGGCGCGCTCCAGCCCGGCGTCGCCGGCGGCGCGGGCGATGCGCGCGTAGGCGGCGCGCACGGTGGCGGCGCAGGACGCCGACGGGGTCACCACCGCGTCGTGGCCGCCGAACACCTCGGCGAAGCGGCGGGCCAGGTCGGCGGCCTCCCGCTGGTAGCCCGTGGTCCAGTGCATCTGGCCGCAGCAGGTCTGGCCGGGCGGGAAGACGACCTCGTGCCCGAGGCGTTCCAGCAGGACGGTCACGGCCCGGCCGGTGCCGGGGAACAGCGCGTCGTTGAAGCACGCGACGAACAGCGCGACGCGCATGTGCGGCCTCACCTCCCCCTGGCCCACACCCCCAGGGGCCATCGTAGGGGCCGCGGCGCTCCCGGTCCCGGTAAAGTCGCGGCTCGCCGGGTGGCCGGTGCGGGCCGGACGGCGGCATCTGGCTCTGTTGAGCGGGGCCCGGCACGGCCCGGCCCGTCCTCCGGTACCACTTCACAATCGTCCCTTCGGGCTATGGTCCGGTCGGGGCGAACCGTTCCACACTGGGTGACGTCGAACACATGCAAACCCACATCAGTTGTCGAGACCGGAGGCACGCAGATGTGCCCGCACCAGCCGCCTTGTCCCGCCGCCGACGGCCCTGACCGCGAGGCCGCCCGGACGATCGTCCATCACCCCGAGCAGGGGTGGAGCCTGCTGTGCAACGGCGTCGTCCTGTTCGAGGACACCGGCGAGCTGCTGCCCGACGGGGGTGTCATCGCACCGCACAGGCCGACGGACGCCCCGGCGCGCACCGCGCCGGCGCCGTCCGCCGTCTGACCGGTCGCCACGGGGGACCTCCCTCCCCACGGGGGACCACTACGGGGTGATCATCCTCGGGGCGGCGCCGCCGCACCGACGCCGACTCCACCCGGCCGCTTCCGGGCCCGCCCGTCCGGGACGCCGGGGGCCGGGGGCCGTGCTCAGCTCGCGCGGCCGCCCGGCACCGGGGCACGCGCCGTCCAGCGGCGCAGCCACGGCTCCACGGCCGCGCCCACGGCCGCCGGGTTCCTGTTCAGGTCGTGCCGTTCGCCCGGCAGGACGACGACCTCGGCCGCGTCCGCCGGGTCCGGCACGCCGAACGGGTCGCGGTCGCCGTTGACGACCAGCACCTCCACGCCGGCGGCGCGCAGCGCGCGGGCGCGCGACCTGTCCGGCCTGCCGGGCGGGGCCAGCGGGAACGCCAGCGCGACCACGCCGGCCGCGCCCGCCGCACGCGCGGTGCGGCAGGCCACCCGGGCGCCGTTGCTGCGCCCGCCCTGCACCAGCGGCACGTCCCCGAACCGGCCGCGCAGCGCCTCGACCACTTGCAGCCAGGCGGCGTCCTGGCGGACCGGCGAGCCGGGCGCGCGCCGCCCCGCCGCCCGGAACGGCTGCAGCACCCGCGCGACCGCCCCGCCCAGGCCGAGCGCGACCTCCCGGACGGCCAGCAGGTCGGCGGCGTCCACGCCGCCGTTCGAGCCGTGCGTCAGCACCAGCAGGAACGCCGGGTCGCCGGTTGCGTCGAGGGTGACCTCCGCCGGCCCCTGCGCCGTGTCGATCCGCATGCGCCCACGGTAGCGACCCGTCCGCCGGGGAAGGTCCACGGGTATGGCGAGAATGAGCGACAGCGAGTGGCGGGCGTTCGTCACCCACGGCACGCGCACCGGCAAGGTGGCGGTGACCCGCGCCGACGGCGCGCCCCATGTGACGCCTATCTGGTTCGTCCTGGACGGCGACGACCTGGTATTCACCACGGGCTCCGAGTCCCTGAAGGCCCGTGCCCTGCGCCGCGACCCGCGCGTGTCGGTGTGCGTGGACGACGACACGCCCCCGTTCTCCTTCGTGCTCATGCAGGGCGAGGCGACGCTGTCGGAGGACGTGCCCGAAGTGCGCCGGTGGGCCACCGCGATCGGCGGCCGCTACATGGGCGAGGACCGCGCCGAGGAGTTCGGCGCCCGCAACGGCGTCCCGGGCGAGTCGCTCGTCCGCGTCCGCCTCACCAAGGTCATCGCCGAACGCGACATAGCCGCCTGACCCGACCGGCGCGGGAGGCACCACCGCACGAGGCACGCCACCGATCGCGTTGCACGCCAGGGCGGACCGTCCGCTGACGTGCACCCCTCTTCAAGCGGCGGACCGTCATCTCATCCGGCGGCTGCCGCTCCCTCCCCCGCCCTCAGGTGCCGTGGCGGTGAGGGCGGGGGGCCAAGGGGTGCAACGCCCCCGCGCGGCAGGGGATCAAGCGGTGCCGACGCGTACGGCGGTGGTCGCCAAAGTGGTGTACTGCATCGTGAAGCGGCCCCCCAGAGCGTCGATGGCGCGGCCGACCGCGTCCAGGATCTCGGCCAGCTGATCAGGACGAAGGCGGGTGAGACCGCCGGTGGTGGGAAGCAGCTCCAGCCACTGGTCGCGCGTGTAGGACTGCTCCCAGTCGAACCGCCACTGCTCCGGTTCACCGAACCGCCCGGTCTCCCGGATCGTGTCGGCGATCTTCGCGTACCCCGCCTGGTACATCTCCAGCGGACGTCGCGCCGGCTGCCTGCTGAACGGCGAGTCGGGCGCCGCCCGGCGGAGGGCGTCCGCGAACGGCTCGGCGACCTCGGCAGGCGGCTCGAACACGTGCCCGAAGATCGCCAGGCGTCCGTCGGGACGCAGCACCCGGGCCGCCTTCGCGGCGCCCTCGACCGGATCCACCCAGTGCCACGACTGTGCGGCGACCACCGCGTCGAACGTCCGGCCCGCCGGCTCCCAGGCTTCGAAGGCGGCCACCTCGACCTGCAGGCCGCGGGACCGCGCGACGTCGGCCATCCGCGCGTCCGGCTCGACGCCGAGCACGGTGCAACCCGCGGCCTGGAACTGACGGGCCGCGATGCCCGTGCCGCAGCCGACGTCGAGCACGTCCGGCCCCGGGCTCCCGGCGACGATCCGCGCCACGAGGGCGTCGGGGTAGGCCGGTCGGGCCTGGTCGTAGCGCTGCGCGTCGATACCGAAGGACTCCGCCATCTGCCGGGCCCGGTGCAGTTGCACCGGCTCCGGCTGCTCCTGCGCTTGAATGGGCATGTGCCCACTCTAGTGGGCAAGCGCCCATTTGCAAGCGGACGCCGGGGTTCTGCGCGCGGTACGATCCGGTGGGTGCCGACCGGAGTACACCTTCGCGACGCGCGGCGGCAGCTGTTCGACGCCGCCGAACGCGTGCTGCTGCGGGATGGCCCGAACAGGCTGACCAGTCGCGCCGTCACCGACGAGGCGGGCTGCGCCAAAGGCGTCCTGCACCGGCACTTCACCGACTTCGACACCTTCCTCGCCGAGCTCGTGCTCGACCGGGCCGCACGGCTGGAGCGGCAGGCGCAGACGCTGCGCGAGGCCGCCGGCACCGGCACCGTGGCCGACAACCTCGCCGAGGCGCTGACCACCCTGTTCGGACCGGTGCCCGTGGCGATCATCCCGCTCATCACCTCCCGGGACGAGCTGCGCGCGCGGCTGCGGCAGGCCAGGCCCGGAGGCGGCATCGCGATCCTCGCCCAGATCACGACCGCGGTCTCCGCCTACCTGGCCGACGAGCGCGCGATGGGCCGCATCTCGGCCGACGCCGACATCGACTCGCTCACCCTCTCCCTGGTCGGAGGCGGGCATCTGCTGTTCGCGGACCGCGACGCCGACCCGCCGACCACGGCCGCCGTCAAGAAGCTGGTCACCACGGTGCTCGCCGACGTCGTATGACCGCCCCCGGGAAACGGGCCTCGGCGACACCGCCGTGACCGTCCGGTCGCCCTACGCGCAGCAGCACGCAGATGACGTCGAGCAGGCGGCGGGCCAGCGCGATCAACCTCTGGGTGTGAAGTTCCCTCTCGGCGCATTGGCGCCGGCGGAAGGGACAGGCCGCCCGTCCTCGACTTTGATGGGCGACAACGCAGCCCACGACGGTAGCGGTCGGGCAGGCTGCCCTTCAGCCGTCGAGAGTTGCGGGGGGACGAGGGGCAGGTCGGCGTCGCCGACCGCAGCGCGCAGGTCGCCTCCGGTGTCGGCCGGCAGTCGGGCACCCGGATTCGGCCCGTCCACCGACGTGACGTGAGCCGCGGAAGCATGCTGGCGAATCGGTCGGTGAGGTGTTCGCCGAGGTCTTGATCTCGACGGCCTTTCAGGCGTGGCGCGCCCTTTGGTCAGGCGCGAGCCGTCAGGGGATCATCGCCACACCGCCGAGCATGGTGAGCGGCAGTCGGGGCGAACCGCTGGGCACGGGCCAGTCGGTGACATGGACCAGCCCGGGCTCCAGCAATTCCAGGTTCCCGAACAGGCCGTGGATTCGGTCCCGGGGGCGCAGATGGAGAGGGCTGGGGGCGTTGTCGTAGACCGAGCGGATCCGGGCTATGAGCTCTGGGCTGACGTCCTCGGTAGAGGCGCAGCTGATCGCGACCCGGCTGCCGCCGGCCAGCTCCCCGGCGTAGGCCGCCACCAGGCCGGCCGGATCGTCCTCATCGGGCACGAAATGCAGGACCGCGATCGCCAGCAACGCCACGGGCTTGCTCAAGTCCAGCAGGCCGCGTGCCCCTTCGAGGACCTTGGCGACGTCGCGTATATCGGAGTGAACGTAGGTAACGCCCCCGTTCGGGCTGACCAGGGCGCGGGCGTGGGCGAGCACCATCGGATCGAAGTCGACGTACACCACGCGGGCGTCCGGAACGTGGCGCTGGGCGACCTGGTGGACGTTGTCCATGGTCGGCAGCCCGGAACCGAGATCGAGGAACTGGTCGATCCCCTGCCCGGCGAGGTGCTCGACGACCCGTGCCAGGAACCGGCGGTTCTCCACGGCGGAGTCGCGGGCGTGCGGCTCCAGCTCGAGGACCCGGCCGGCGGCCTTCCGGTCGGCCGCGTAGTTGTCCTTGCCGCCGAGCACGTAGTCGTACACCCGGGCCGGTGAGGGATTCTCGGTGTCGATCTCCATGGGGAGTCGTTGATCATGAGACATGGCGCGATCTTGGCATGGCCCGAAGAGCGCCTCCCGACGCTGACCGGAAGCGGACAATCAGTCAGCTTTACTGTCAGCGTACGCGCCCATGCCGTCCGCGAGGGGAGGTTCCACGGCAGCCCGTCGTGGCGGTGGTCCGGCCGGATATCCGGTGGCCGCCAGGAAGCGGACGCAGGCGCGTCACCCCCGCTGCATTGTCCTGGCACGCTGATATCTCTGCCGAAGTGCATCGAGCACGCCCATCGCGAACAGTACCGCTCCCCCACTCGGGCATCACGGGCGTGCATCACGCCGGCCTGGTCGCTGGGTACGGGGTCCACCCTAGGCCTGGTGGCGCATTTTTGATCGCTGGATCGGATGTATGGGGCGATGTGGACGAACAGCCTACGGCCTTTACAATGTAGATCACGACCGGCGGATGTCTGTACCGTGCCGGCAACGCCTGCCAGTCGCATTCCCGCCGACGCCAGGACTCGTGCTCGATATCAGCCGGTTCGCCGTGCACAGCACGGCGGAGTTTCAGCTGCCTGCGCCGCTTTGTTGCACGCCTGCACGACTCGCCTGATCGAGCGCAGACGTCCCGGCTGCTCCAGCGCACACCCCCGCCTTCCCCGAACCCGATGCACGCCAGCAGGGTCGCTGATCGGCCGGGCGCAATGGCCAGTTGGGATCGCGACACGGCGGACTTCGCTTGCTCGACTCATTAGATGCGACAGAAACGTCACGTGGACCACCAACCGGTTCCACAGGAGCCGTCGCCACCTCAAATGGGGCGTCTCCCTGTTCGCAACGAACTGTTTGCACGTGTGAAGACCGGGACCGCGCTTCCGCGGTCAGCGCTTCGTCTTCGGCCGCGCGTTTCCGGGCGGCCCGACCCGACGCCTACGCCCTCGAACCCGAGCCCGTCATCCCCGCCGCGCTCCGCGGGGCCGGACCCGCCGGCCTCGGCGACCCCGCGTACTGGTGCGAAGGGCTGGACCGCTTCCTCGCCTCCGCGCGGGAGGACGGGCGCCTCAACGCCGTCGGCGCCCGGACGGCCCGCGGCACCGCCGTCGCCGCCCTGCGCGCCCGCCTGGCGATGAACCGCCTCCGGCGCACGGGGCGGCCGCTCCGGCAGCCGCCCATCTTCATCACCGGGGGTTGGCGCACCGGGACGGCCTTCCTCCACCGCCTCCTGGCGGCCGACCTGCGGCTGCGCGCTCCGCTCCCCGCCGAACTGGCCGTCCCCTGGAAGTTCGCCGGTTCCTCCCGGCAGAAGCGCGAGGGACTCATCCAAAGCGGCTCAGGGGCCAACGACCTGCTGAACTCGCTGAACCCCGGCCTGGCCGCCGTCCACGACCACGGGCCGCGCCTGCCCGAGGAGTGCGTCGTCGGGATGAACTCCGCCTTCCGCAACTGGGGTCT
The DNA here is from genome assembly GCF_039539665.1 of Actinomadura keratinilytica. NCBI lineage: Bacteria > Bacillati > Actinomycetota > Actinomycetes > Streptosporangiales > Thermomonosporaceae > Actinomadura > Actinomadura keratinilytica. Next base: position 24,324 of record NZ_BAABDO010000082.1, on the reverse strand, counting down.
GAGCGCCACGGTCCGCCTCGACGGCTACAGCCGCTGGCTCGCCGGTCAGGACCTCACCGGCACCTACCTGGACTACCGGCACGTCCTCGCCGCCTTCGACGCCGCCGACGGCCGGCGCTGGGTGCTCAAGTGGGCCGGGTACCACGACCTGGTGGAGCTGCGAGAGATCAGCGGACTCGGCCCATATCTCCGGCAAGCACCGTCCCGCCCCTGGTCCCGTGATGAGGTCGCCTATCGCGTGGCCACCATGCGCCAGCGAAACACTGAGGCGATCTGGAACTCCCCTCCCCGCCTTCCATGACGCCTCACCCAGTCCACCCCGCCCCGGTCGGCCCGGCACAAGATGGGCCACGCGTCTGGTCCGGCCCCACATCGTTGCGACGCCTTCGCCGCTGGTGGCGAGACTCCCTACGCGCGGGAGAGAGCCCCGATGATCGAGGCCGGGGCACAGGTCAGCTGCGCCGAATCGGTGACCGGGGCGGCGGCAGGTTCACGGTGACGGGGGGCACCAGTGGCGGCCAAAAGGGCGATCGAAGCGGTGGCGCCGGTGCACTCGTGCATCTGAACGGCGGCCCTATCCAGGGTGGCGGCGCCGATCGCGTCCGCCTCCCCTTCGGCATCCCCCAGCAGTCCGCGCCGTTCCTGTCCGACCGGTTCCAACGGAGCGAAGACCGGTTCGAGTTCTCAGACGTGCTGATCACCGACGTCCTGCGGGGGCCTCTCGCGGGTCTACGTCCCGGGTCACGCCAAGTCCCTGCCTTCAAAAGGCGTCCGGCGACGGGCCAGAAGCGCCAGGATCCGCTCTGCAGCCTCTTCGACGGCGGCGGCGACCGGGGGTGTCAGCTCGCAGCCCCAACCGAACTCGGCCCCTTCGACGGCGAGGACGCGCAGCGTCTCGGGCATCCGCTCCACCGCCCGGCCCAGCGCGACGGCTTCGCCCAGGCCCAGTGCGTGGCTGCTCGCGGCCCCGCCGGAGCGGGGCGCGGCGTCGGGGCCGATCTCGTGGAGGCGTCCTGGCCGGGACGGCTCGGCGCGTACGGCGTCGACGACGATCGCCAGGTCGGCGCCGGCCCACAGTTCGATGAGCCGCGCGGGTTCGCCGTCGGTCACCGCCGGCACCACCCCGTCCGGCATCCGCCCGCGCAGCGCCTCCACCACGGCGGGGCCCGCGCCGTCGTCGCGGCGGAACCGGTCACCGACTCCGATCACGATGGTCATCGCCGGTCCACGGTCAGGTCGAGGAAGTGCGTGGAGCAGGAGATGCACGGGTCGTAGTTGCGGATGGCCCGCTCGCACGCGCGGGTCAGCGCCGCGTCGTCCAGGTCGAGCCGGGCCGCCACGAACCGGCGCAGGTCGTCTTCGATGGCCGCCTGGTTCTGGGAGGTCGGTGGGACGATTCTGGCGGCGGTGATGCGGCCTTGGGCGTCGAGGCCGTAGCGGTGGTAGAGCAGCCCGCGCGGAGCCTCGGTCGCGCCGTGGCCGATGCCCGCCCTCGGAGCGGCGGGGACGTGGGGCCGTTCCGGCGGGCGGTAGGCGGAGATGAGGCGGAGCGCCTCTTCGACGGCGCAGACGATCTCGACGGCGCGGACCACGATGCTCTGGAACGGGTTGCGGCACTCGGCTCCGAGCCCGGCGTCGGCGGCGGCCTGGGCGGCGATCGGCGGGAGGCGGTCGCGGTTGAGCGAGAACCGGGCCAGGGGCCCGGTCATGTAGCGGGCGCCGTCCGCCAGGCGCGCGTGCAGGGCCGTGGAGTGCGGGACCTGCGTTTCCACGACGTGGTGTTCGAAGCCCGCGGCGGTGAAGGAGCGCCCGCCGGTCGTCCGCGGGGTGCCCGACTCCAGCGGATAGCCGCCGGCGGTGGTGAGGGCAAGGTATTCGTGGTCGTGTGTGAAGTCGGGGAAGTCCAGGCCGGCGGCCCATCGCACGGTGGCGAGGGCGTCGTCGAGCGCGTGCCGCAGCGTCTCGGCGAGCGGGCGGAGTTCGGTCGGGTGCGGGGTGCGGTAGAAGCCGCCCACGCGGACGTTCACCGGGTGGATGGCGCGCCCGCCGAGCGTCTCCATCAGCGCGTTCCCGGCCTTCTTGAGCCGCAGCCCGCGCTCGACGAGGGCGCGGTCGTCCCGAGCGAGGTCGATGGCGCTCGGATATCCCAGGAAGTCGGGGGCGTGCAGCAGGTAGACGTGCAGGGCGTGGCTTTCGATCCACTCGCCGCAGTACAGCAGGCGGCGCAGGTCGTTCAGGGGGCCGTCCACGGTGACCCCGCAGGCGTCCTCGACCGCCCGGCACGCGCTCATCTGGTAGGCGACGGGGCAGATGCCGCAGATGCGGGCGGTGATGTCGGGCGGTTCGGCGTAGGAGCGGCCGCGCAGCAGCGCCTCGAAGAAGCGCGGCGGTTCGTAGATGTCCAGCCGCACCTGCTGGACCTCGGAACCGCGGATGCGGACGTACATCGCGCCCTCGCCCTCCACCCGCGCCAGGGCGCCGACGCTCAGCATGCGCTCATTCCGGTGTGTCATGATCCGCTCCCCGGGTGTCCGGCCGTCGCAGTCCGCGCTCGTCTTCGCGGAACGCCGCGACGTTGAAGGTCGACAGGACCCGCTCGGTTTCGTCGGGCGTCATGTCCAGCCAGGGCAGCAGCCCCCGCGTGTTGGGGCGGGCGCCGCTCCAGTTCGGGGACGGGCCGAAGCAGCCGTAGCAGCCCCGCCCGTACGCCGGGCAGATGGCGCCGCAGCCCGCATGTGTGATCGGCCCCAGGCACGGTGTGCCGTGGGCGACCATGACGCACACGTTGCCGCGGCGCTTGCACTCGAAACACACCGGGTGCCGCGGAACGTTCGGCTTGCGTCCCATCAGGAACGCCGACAGCACCTCCAGCAGCTGGCGCCGGTCGATGGGGCAGCCCTGCAGCTCGAAGTCCACGCGGACGTGCGCGCTGATCGGCGTGGACGTCTCCAGGGTGGCCACGTACCGCGGGTCGGCGTACACCAGGGAGGCGAACTCCGCCACGTCGGCGAAGTTGCGCAGCGCCTGGACGCCTCCTGCGGTGGCGCAGGCCCCGATGGTGATCAGCGTGCCGCTGACCTCGCGGATGTGCCGGATCCGCTCGGCGTCGTCGGGTGTGGTGATCGAGCCTTCGACCAGCGACACGTCGTACGGGCCGGGCGCGGCCGCGTCGGACGCCTCCAGGAAATGCGCGATCCGCACTTCCCCGGCGAGGGTGAGCAGCTCGTCCTCGCAGTCCAGGAGGGTGAGCTGGCAGCCGTCGCAGGAGGCGAACTTCCACACCGCCAGCGTCGGTCTCTGTTCGCTCATGTCACAGCTCCTTGACGGCCATGAGGGGCTCGGCGCGCTCGTACGGGACGACCGGCCCGTCCCGGCACAGCAGCAGCGGCCCCAGCTGGCAGTGGCCGCACCAGCCGACGCCGCAGCGCATGTTGCGTTCCAGGGACAGCCGCACGCGGTCGGCAGGCACCCCGCGATCGACCAGGGCCCGCGCGGTGAGCCGCATCATGACCTCCGGACCGCACACGAACGCGGCCGCCCGGGCCGGTTCGGCGTCCACCAGGTCGATCAGCGAGGTGATCAGTCCGACGCGCCCGGTCCAGCCGGCCGCGGCGCGGTCCACGGTGACCTCCACGTGCACGCCGCGCCGCCGCCACCGTTCCAGTTCGGCCGGATACAGCAGGTCGGCCTGGGTCCGGGCGCCGACGAGCAGCACGATCCGGCGGTAGCGGCCGGGGGCGGCGAGCGCGTGCAGGACGACCGGCCGCAGCGGTGCCAGGCCGATGCCTCCGGCGGCGAGGATCAGGTCCGCCCCCTGGGCGTCCTCCAGCCCCCAGCCGATGCCGTACGGGCCGCGCAGCCCGAGTATCGTCCCCGGGTGCGCGTCGCACAGCGCGCGGGTGACCGCGCCGACCGCCCGGACGGTCTGCTCGATCCGCGGTTTCGCGCCGCCGCTGACGGAGACCGGCACCTCGCCCACGCCCCAGGCGTACATCATCGTGAACTGGCCGGGGCTCGGGTCGGCGATCCGGGCGGCCACGGGTTCCAGGGCGAGCGTGACGGTGTCCCGGGTCTCCCGGCGGCGTTCCACCACCCGGTACGGCACGGGTCTCAAGTGCGTCATCGGGTCTCCGCCACGTCCCCGTACAGGTCGAGCAGGCGCATCCGGGTGGCCTGCAGGCGCTCCACGACCACCTCGGCGAACCGCCGGGTCAGCTCCTGCGCCAGCCGCGGGTCGAGGGTCAGGATGAAGCGCACCAGCCGGGCGTCGAACTCCAGGGCCCGCACCGGCCGCGTCGCCACCGCCCCGAACCGCCACCGGTAGGGCGGGAACAGCCAGGACCAGCCGACGATCTCACCGGCGCCCAGCGTCTCGACGATCAGCGTGCCCCGGTCCGGCAGATGCAGGTCCAGGGCGACGGTCCCGTCCTGGACGATCCAGAACCGGTCCGCCGTGCCGCCCTCCTCGAACAGCCGCCGGGCGGCGGGGAAGGCGACCGGACGCGCCGCGGACGCGAGCCTGGCCAGGTCGGCGGCGTCCAGTTCGGCGAAGACCGCCAGGCCGGCCAGCTGCTCAACGCCCACCGTGGTCATGGCGCACCTCTTCCCCTACGGCGCGCTCGTCGTGCTCGGCCCGCAGCGCCGCCACCTCCTCGGTCAGGTCGATGCCGACCGGGCACCACACGATGCAGCGGCCGCAGCCCACGCAGCCGGACGAGCCGAACTGGTCGTGCCAGGTGCCGAGCTTGTGGGTCAGCCACTGCCGGTACCGGCTCTTGGGGGACGAGCGCACGTCGCCGCCGTGCAGGTGGGAGAAGCCGAGGTCGAAGCAGGAGTCCCACAGCTGCCACCGCTCGGCGTGCCCGCCGGTCAGGTCGGTGGTGTCCTCGACCGTCGTGCAGAAGCACGTCGGGCACACCATCGTGCAGTTGCCGCAGCTCAGGCACCGCGTGGCGACCTCGTCCCAGCGCGCGTAGTCCAGGCTGCCCGCCATGAGGTCGCGCAGGCCGAGGGCGGGCATCTCCCGTCCCATGTGCTCAGCGGCGGCGGCCACCTCCGCGCGGGCGCGTGCCCGGAGGTCCTCGTCCGCCTCCTCGGTGGGCACCTCGGCCAGGAGGGCCGATCCGGCCTCGCTGCCGACCTCGACGACGTAACGGGGGCCGCCGTCGTCGATCAGTTCGGTGAGCGCCAGGTCATAGCCGGGCCCTGCCCGCGGGCCCGTCCCCATCGAGGCGCAAAAGCACGTCTCGCCGGGCTCGGTGCAGTCGACGGCGACGATGAACACGTTCTCGCGCCGCGCCGCGTACGCGGAGTCGGTGTGGCGGCCGCCCATGAGGACCTTGTCCTGGATCTGGATGGCGCGCAGATCGCACGGGCGCACGCCGAGGAAGGCGTGACGAGGCGGTTCGGGCCGCTCCTCTACTACTTCGAACCCGTCGCCGGTGCGGTCGGCCTCCCACAGCTTCACCCGCGGCCGGTGCAGGAACGGCTTCCACGACTGGGGGCCTGCCGAATGGCCGAACGCCGCCTGATCGTCGCGGCGCCGGACCCGGTAGCCGCCGGGAGCGAGCGTGACACCCCAGCCGACCGGCAGGTCGTCGGCCGAGCGCAGCTCGTCGAGGACGATCGCCCCGTCGCGGACGGTCGGCCCGATCACCGTGTAGCCGGCCCGGCGCAGAGCGTCGTGCAGTGCGCCCAGGCCGGTCGTCATCAGTTTCGCCATCGCCGTTCATTTCTCGCGCATGTCCTCGTGGGCGGGCCGGACGATGGCGACCGAGCGTGCTGCAGGGCACCGCTGGTGGCGCCAGGCAGCAGCGGATCCGCGGTTCCGAGATCAGCGTGCTCGGCCGCGTCGAGAAGGGCCCTGCGGAGCGGCGTCCACGCGCGGCGCCACGCCCGTCCCGGCCGGGCGTCACAGACCCGGTTCGAGTTTTCGTCCCCTGGCAAACGAACCCGGCTTCTCGCGCCGTACCCGGCTACCAGCCCCCTACACCGCCGACAGGCCCCAGCCAGGCAGGGCCACCTGCTCGAACACACCCCCGGGCCACGTCACCGCCCACCGAGTCGTCATCCCCACGCGGGTGCCCCACGACCGAGGTGCGTCCACCAGCACGAGGCATCACCTTCGGGCCGGGCGAGCGAGAATCGCCGCAGCTCACCAACGGACCCCCGCCCGCGCGGACCCTCGACAACTCGATCATCGACGGACGGGCTTCGGACCACCCCTGCTCGCGCGGGGAGCACGGCCTTCTGGTGGTACCCGTAATGCGCGACCGTCGGAGTCCCCCGCCCGCGCGGGGAGGAGGCCGAGGCGGGTCGACCGCCGATGCCCGGCACCGGAACCCGCCTCCTCGCGCGGTCCCGGCCACGGGCGGCTGGAGCGGTCCAAGGCCGGGGCCGAGGGTTCATCGGCTGCGAGCGACGGCGGCGATGGCCGGGAGCAGCAGCAGGGAGAGAACGCCGCCGGCCAACGCGAGGACTGTGTAGCCGGCGGCGGCCACCACGACGCCGGAGGCCAGGCCTCCGGTGGCTCCGGCGACGGCTATGGAGACATCCACCATCCCCTGGGTCTTCGCGCGGGTGGCCAGCGGCACCGCGTCGGTGATGATCGCGGTGCCGGAGACCAGGCCGAAGTTCCAGCCCAGGCCCAGCAGTGCCAGCGCCAGGGCCAGCAGGGCGACCGAGTCGCCGGGGGCGGCGGCGGCCAGGATTCCGGCGGCCAGCAGGGTCAGGCCGGAGGCGGCGACGACGGCGATGCGGCCGTACCGGTCCACCAGCCAGCCGGTGAGCGGCGAGGGCAGGTACATGGCGCCGACGTGGACGGCGATCACAAGGCCGGAGGCGGCGGTGCCGTGGCCGTGGTGGTCCATGTGCACCGGCGTCATGGTCATGATCGCGACCATGACGAACTGAGTGAGGATCATGGTCAGCGCGCCCAGCCTGAGTCCCGGAGTACCCCGGTGGCTTTCGGCCGCGTCGTCGGCGGTTCCGGGGACGTTCGCGGGGGCGGTCTGGAGGTCGAGGTCGCGGGCCAGCAGCAAAGGGTCGGGGCGCAGCCACACGGACAGGACCAAGGCGGCCAGCGCGTAGGCGGCCCCCGCGAGCAGGAACGGCCCGGCCAAAGGCGGGATGCCCAGGCGGTCGGCCAGGGAGCCGGTAGGAGCGGCCAGGTTGGGGCCGATGACACCCCCCAAGGTGGTCGCCACCAGCACGGTGGACACCGCGCGGGCGCGGTGGGCGGGGCCGGCCAGGTCGGCTCCCGCGTAGCGGGCCTGCAGGTTGGTGGCGGAGCCGGCGCCGTAGACGAACAGGGCGGCGAACAGCAGGACGGGGTTGTCGGCGACCGCGGCGGCGATGACTCCGGCGCTGCCCAGCGCTCCGGTGAGGTATCCGGCGGCCAGGCCGCGGCGGCGCCCACGGGCTTGGGAAATGCGTCCCACGGCGATGGCGGTCAGTGCCGATCCGGCGGTGAACAGAGCGCTGGGCAGGCCCGCCAGGTCCGTGGAGGCGAGCATGTCCTGGGCCAGCAGCGCCCCGACGGTGATCCCGGCCGCCAGGCCGGCACCGCTGAGGATCTGGGCGAAGACCAGGACGGTCAGGATGCGGCGCTGGGCCGTGGGTGGTGAAGGCGCGGCGGCCGCGGCCGGGCTGACGGGTGCAGGGTCGGTGCTTGGCACGGATGTTCTCCGGTGATGACATTCGAGGCGGCCGGAAACGGATTCATCCGGCGCCTGTGGCCGGAGTGATCATATGGGGGTACGGATGGTCGGAGGCCAGGCCCGCCCGACGGATCCGGTGCCCCCTCCTCGGCGCGCCGTACGGCGCCAAGGCCACGCGCCCGCTTCAGCAAGGCCGGCAGCCCGCCCGGGTGGCGGGAGAGATGTCGCCGCCCAGCAGCGCGCCCAGCACGGTGCTGACGGCGGCGACGCGGAAGTCCTTGTGCGTATCGACTCCCACGATCACCACTCGACGGCGGCGCGCAGGGGCGGAGGTGGGCGGGGTAGCGCCGGGCACGGTCACAGGGCTCCGCTCGGATCGGGGACGGGGCGGACGTGCACAAGGCGTATGGACCAGAACGGAGAGCGTGGACCAGAACGGAGAGCGCCGATCTGGCACAAGAGCAGCGAGCCAGGACCGGCACCCCGGTGCAGGCGGTGACGAGGCGCTGACCGGCGAAGCGTTCGACGCCGGAGGTGCCGGTCACGGCATCAGCGCCGACCGCGTCCTTGACGGCGGCCGGTCGGCGAGCCTCCACGGCGCCCCTTTTGGCGAGCGCTCAGATGAAGATCAGGCGGGACGAAAGGTCCAGGCCGTATCCCGCGGGCGATCGCCGGCCTGCGGCCGGGTGGGCTGCTCCAGTTCTCCATGCGAGGGCCCCGCACGCCCGGTCTTCGGCTGCCCGGAGGCGCGCGAGGCCGTGTGCCGCCTCCGCCCCGTTCCACCTACAGTGGTTCCGTGTCGTCGGGTAACCGCGTGGTCGCGCGCAACATGCGACTTCTGAGAGAGCAGCGGGGCATGTCGCTGGCCGAACTGGCCCGGCAGGCGGGGCTGGCCAAGCAGACCCTGTCCACGATCGAGCAGGGGTCGGGGAACCCCACCGTGGACACCCTGTTCTCGATCGCGAGCGCGCTCGGCGTGCCGGTGACGCGGCTGGTGGCCGAACGCGAGCAGGTGATGGTCGTGCAGCGCGGCGACGAGGTGGTGTGGCATGACCACGGCGGCTACGAGTCCCGCTCGCTCGACCACGTCTACGGCTCCGGCGTGATCGAGAACTATCTGCTGCGCATCGCGCCGGGCTCCAGCCAGACCTCGCTCCCCCACCCGGTCGGCACCTTGGAGCACCTGTACGTGATCAGCGGACGGGTGCGGGTCGGTCCGGTCGACCTCGCGACGGAGCTGTCCGCCGGCGACTTCGTGCGGTATCCGGGCGACCGGCCGCACGTGTACGAGTCTCTGGACGGAGAGTGCCTGGTCCACCTGGTGGTGAGCGTGCCGCGGGTGCAGCCGGGTACAGGGGCGACCGGGGTCGCCAGGACCCACGGCAACGGTGTGCGTTGACCGTTCCGGTGCGCCCGGTGGCGTTTCCGCCGCGCTGACACAGCCTCGGCTGCCGCCGCTCCCCCGTCGGCCTTCTCGAACCAGGCCGTGACCTGCATCGTCAATTAAAATGGACGCCCATACCAACTTGACAGACAGGGCCGCGACGGACGATTCTGTCCATTGAAGTAAGCGTCCCGTCACTTGAAAGTGACGCCACCCCTCCCGGAGACCGTCATGAGCACGCCCGCACCTCGTGATGACCGTGCGGCGGTCGAGAAGGCCGTCAGTCTGCTGGCCTCCTTCGGCGACCAGACGAACGCCGGGCTGGGCGTGAGCGAGCTGGCCAGGCGCGCCGGGCTGAGCAAGTCGACCGCGTTCCGGCTGCTGGGAATCCTGGAACGCAACGGTGTCGTGGAGAAGGTGGGACGCAAGTACCGCCTGGGCGAGCGGCTGTACGAGCTGGGCAGCAGGGTGTACGACCGCGACCACGACCGGATCCGCGACGTGCTCACGCCCTTTCTCGCGGACCTGTACGAGCTGACCCACGAGACCGTCCATCTGGCCGCCCTGCACGGAACCGACGTGGTCTATCTGGCGAAGCTCTACGGCCACCGGCAGGTGCGGTCCCCGTCGCGCATCGGCGGCCGGGTGCCCGCCTACTGCACGGCGGTGGGCAAGGTTCTGCTGGCCTACGACCATGAGGCCCTGGAGCAGGTGCTGCGGGCCGAGCTGCAGCCGCTGACACCGAACACCATCACCGATCCCGACCGGCTCGCCGCAGAGATCGCCAAGGTGCGCGCCGAGGGCGTGGCGTTCGACGACGAGGAGGCGACACCCGGTCTCAGCTGCATCGCCGTCCCCGTTCTCGGACACGGCGGCAGGGCCGTGGCCGCCATGTCCGTATCGACGGCCACCGGCCGCCTCGACACCAGGGCGCAGGCTCCCGCCCTGCGCCGGGTCAGCGCGGCCGCGGCCCGGCACCTCATGCTCGTCCGGCGGCGGCCCGCCCCTGTGCGCGCCATCGCCTGAACCATGCGCACCGGGTGCGCCCACAGGGGTGCTCGGCAGCCGGCGTCGCCGGAGCACCGAGCCGTCCCGGTCACCCGGTGCGCGATGAGCGGAACACGTCCCGAGAGCATGCGGGGCCGCCCGACGCGTCGGGCGGCCCCGCATGCTGAGAGTCAGAGGACCACGGGAAGCGGCGGGAGGAGTCGAACCCGGATACGGCGCCCCGCCCGGCCGCACGCGGTCAGGTCTCCGGAACGCGATCGAGGTCGATGTCGGTCCTGGTCACCCAGTCGGGCTCGACCACCAGAAGGCTCAACTGCCGGTCGGCCAGGTCGACGTCCACGACGCGGCGGAAGCCGGCGCACTCGGCGGCGGCCACCTGACCCGCATCGCCTTCCGGTGCGGCGTACACCACCCTCCGGCACTCGGGGTCGGCCCGCTGCACGGCCTCGGCCAGTTCCCGGAGCAGCGCGGTCAGCGCTTCGTCCGCCACGGCGTCGGTGACCCGCACCTCCACGTCCCGGGCGCCCACCGGGTAGGCGTCGCGGAGGCGCCCGGCGGCGCAGCGCTCCACGTGCACGCCGGCGTCGACACCGCCGCCCTTCAGGCGGAGCCGCCCGAAGCAGCGGTTCCAGTCCTCCACCGCGACCTGCCATCCACCCCCTCGATCGAGATCGAGGACGGGAATCGGCGGCACGTCGGTCATGTCAGCTCCCCTCGCCGACCAGCCGGCGGATGGCGACCTTGTCCAGCTTGCCGGACGCGTTCCTCGGCACGTCCTGCACGATCTCCAGCCTTCGGGGCAGCTTGTACCTGGCCAGATGGCGGGCGGCGTGCTCGCGCACGTCCTCCAGGGTGGGCGTCGCCCCCGCGGCCGGCTTGACCACCGCGACGACGGTCTCGCCCCACTGCTCGTCGGGCGCTCCGACGACGGCGACGTCGGCGACGCCCGGCATGGCGGCCAGCACCCGCTCGACCTCGGCCGGGTAGACGTTCTCCCCGCCGCTGATGATCATGTCTTTGAGCCGGTCGACGATGTAGAGGTAGCCGTCCTCGTCGAGGCGGCCGATGTCGCCGGAGTGGAACCAGCCCGCGTCGTCGAACGCGGCGGCGGTGGCCTCGGGGTTCTCCCAGTAGCCCGGGGTGACGTTCGGTCCGCGTACGACGATCTCCCCGGGCACGCCCGGTTCCACCGGCCGGTTGGTCGCCGGGTCGACGACCCGCACCTGCGTGTACGGCATCGGGATGCCGGCGGAGCCGAGTTTGGCGAGGGTGTGCTCGACCGGCAGATGGGTCGCGAACGGTGCGGTCTCGGTGAGCCCCCATGCCTGTTGCAGGCGGAGGCCGTGCTCGGCGTACAGCTCGATCAGCGACGGCGGCACCGGCGCACCGGCGACGACGATCGAGCGCAGGCTGCTGAGATCGGCGTCGAAGACCCCGGGCACGCGGGCGAGCGCGGCCAGCATGGCGGGGACCGCGAACATGGAGTTCACCCGGTGGGCCACCAGGTCGTCCAGGCATGTCTGCGGGTCGAAGGAACGCCGGACGACCACGGTGCCGCCGCGGACCAGCGTGCGCAGCGCGAAGCTGTTGAGCGCCCCGATGTGGAACAGCGGCGCCGCCGCGTACGTCACGTCGCCGCGGCGGGTGTCGAGCACGCTGTCCACGTTGACGGAGTTCCACCAGGCGTTGCCGTAGGTCAGGATGACCCCCTTGGGCAGGCCGGTGGTGCCGGAGGTGAACATCAGGATCGCCGGATCGTCGAAGCCCCTGGCCGCCGCCGGCGGGGCCGGCGGGGCCGCGGCGATGAGGCCGGACCAGGGCTCCCAACCGGCGGCGGCCTCGGCGGCGGGCACCTGCGGGTCGTCGTCCACCAGCAGGAACCGCCTGAGCGCGGTTTCGCCGCGGACCTTGTCGGCCCCGGCGCGGTGTCCCTCCTCGCACACGATCGTGCCGGCGCCGCTCTTGCGCAGGACCTGTGCCAGCTCCGGTTCGGCGAGGCGGAAGTTGACCGGCACGAAGATGGCGCCGAGCCGGAACGAGGCCAGCATCGCGACCACGAACGAGGCGCTGTTCAGCCCGAGGTAGGCGACCCGGTCGCCGGCCGCGACGCCGCCGCGCGACAGCACGGTCGCCAGCCGGGCCGCCTTGTCGTCGAGCTGGGCGTAGGTGAGGTCCCCGCCTTCGTAGCGGATGACGGTGGCGCCGCCGTGGTGGCGGGCGTTGCGCGCGACCGCGGAAGCGGGGTTGACGTCGACGTTGACACCGGAGTTGGTCGGGTGGGGGTGGGGCACGGTCGGCTCCTCAGAGGTGGTCGCCGCCGGCGGCGCGGGCGAACCCCCGAACGCCGATGCCGCCGTCGGCCTGGATCGCGTGTCCGGTGATGGGCCCGCTCTGCTCGCGGGCGGCCAGCAGCACGTAGGGTGCGGTGAAGTCGCGCGGGTCGGTGCTGGAGTCGTGCAGCGGAATGGGCGGCGGCGGGGCGTCGGGCCGCTTCTTGGCGAAGGACGCTCCGATCGAGCGGTCCCGCATGCCCAGCGCCTCGGGGCCGCGCAGGTCGGTGTTCATTCCTCCGCAGGCGACGCCGTTCACCCGCACCTTGGGGGCGAGTTCGTAGGCGAGCTCGCGCATGAGGCCGAGGCAGGCGTGCTTGCTGGCGGTGTAGAGCGGACCGCCGCCGTTGGTGTAGAAGGACGCGTTGGACAACGTCATCACGATGCTGCCGCGCGTCTTCACCAGCTCGGGCCAGGCGGCCTCGGCCGCGAGCAGATAGCCCTTGACGTTGATGGAGAACACCTCGTCGAAGGCGGTGTCCAGCTCCTCGGCGGACAGGCGGGTGAGCTGACGGTGGTAGTCCCACACTCCGGCGTTGGCCACCAGGGTGTCCAGCTTGCCGAAGCGCTCCACGGTCTCGGCCACGGCGGTGTGCAGCCGGTGGCAGTCGCGGACGTCGCCGGTGACCGCGTGCACCCTGGACGGGTCGGCCGCGGACCGCACGACGTCCGCGAGCCGGTCGCCGTCCCGGCCGAAGACGGTGACCGCGGCGCCCTCGGCCAGGAAGCGTTCGGCGACGGCGCGGCCGATGCCCGAGCCGCCCCCGGTGACGAGGGCGGCATACCCCTCCAGCCAACCGCTCATGACCGCTCCGCCAGGAAGCCGGTGACCAGTTCCTCGAACTCGCGCTGCCGCTCGAGCTGGACCCAGTGGCCGCAGCGGCCGAAGACGTGCAGTCGCACGTCGCGGATCTGCTTGAGCATGAGCTGGGCGCCGTCGAGGGTGATCGTGCGGTCGTCGCGCCCCCACAGCAGCAGCGTCGGCGCCTTGATCTTGTGCAGGTCCCGCCAGAGCGGGTCCATGCCGCCGCGCTCGGCGAACGCGGCGTTGTAGCGGTGGTAGAAGGCGATGTGGCTGTCGTCGAGCGACGCCTCGTAGCGCGCGCGGACGACGTCGGCGCCGAACTTCTTGTGGTCGAAGACCATGGTGCGGATGAAGGCGGCCATCTTCTTCTCGCTCGGCCCGTCGCCGTTGAAATAGCGGTACATCGCCTTCTGCCCCTCGGTCGGGGTGGGCCCGAACGGGAGCCAGCCGCCGCCGGGGGCCATCAGCACCAGCCGGTCGACCCGGTCCGGGCGCTGCTGGGCCATGGCGATCGCGGCGGCGCCGCCCAGGCTGTTGCCCAGCAGGTGGAAGGTGCCGATGCCGAGCGCGTCGAGCGCCTGGAAGAGGGCGTCCACCGTGATCTCGGTGATCGACCGTTCGTTCAGGTCCTGCTCGGTGGGCCGGTAGCTGCCCCCGAATCCGGGCTGGTCGGGCAGCACGACGCGGAAGCGGCGGGACAGGGCCGGCAGGTTCTGGTGGTAGTTGCCGACGCCGGAGGCGCCCGGGCCGCCGCCGTGCAGCATCACCAGCACCGGCCCCTCGCCCGCCTCGGCCACGGCGATCTCGCCGAGGGACGTGGACACCTGGTGCTGCTTGAGGTCGAGGTCGGTCACGGGGGCTCCCCTCAGAAGAAGGTCGAGATGTTCTTGGCCAGCAGGATGTTCTGGTCGAGCAGGATGGTCCGGCGGGCGATCCGGAAGCTCTCGCCGGCGCGGCGCAGGATGTCGGTGCGGGTGCCGGCGAACACGTTCTCCTCCCGCTCCAGGCGGTTGCGGTAGACCAGGAACGCCGACGTGGCGAGCAGGTCGTCCTCGGTGAATCCGGGGTGCTCGGCGGGGTCCGCGTGCCGGACCCGCACGTTCGTCACCAGGTGGCGGGTCCGCGAGGGCGGGTCCTCCGACCATGCCATGCCCGAGTCGAACCTGCGGATGCGCCAGGCGAGGCTCTCCTTGCTCTCGTCGAAGAAGGCGGCCTCGCCCCGCGCGGCCACGGACTGCGCCTGCTGGCGCCGCAGCCGGTTGGTGCGGGTGGGCATCCAGTAGTCGAGGTCGTCGGCGAGCAGGTCGAGCCAGTCGGCGTAGCGTCCGGCGTCGAGGAGGTCGGCCTCCTCGTAGTAGAACTGCTCGACCGCGAAGTGGGTGTCGCGGTCGGCGCGCATCCCCGCACGCGGCCGGGTGCCCGCGGCCGGGCTCTGCTCAGTGGCGGTGCTCACGGTGTCATTCGATCCCTTCACCAGGGCGGGGCGGTACGGGCTGTGCCGTAGAGCGGCACATGATCAGCGCAGCAGTGCGCGCAGGTTCACGGACGGGTCCGACAGCCGCGCCGGGTCGATCCGGACGCGGCGGTCGATCATCCTGCGGGCGGCCCGGACGGCGGTCGGGTCGTCGACCGCGGCGGCGGCCACGACCAGCCCGGCGCGCAGGCCGAACACCGAGAACGCGGGGTCGTCGAACGAGCCGCGGACCACGACCCGCTCGGCCTCCGCCATCCGACCGACGGCCTCCACATGGCGTCCGTGCCGGTCCGTCCAGAACCACGGGGCGGTGGCCGGCGGCGCGGGCCTGCCGAGCAGGGCCGCCGCCGCTCGTGCGGCGTCCTGCCGGGCGGCCTCCCAGTGTTCGGTGCGCGGCAGCAGGAGGCCGTCCCGCCGGGTCCGCGCGGAGTCTCCCACGGCCAGCACGGCCGGATTGGAGGTCACCTGGCCGGTGTCCACGACGATGCCGCGGTCGGTCTCCAGTCCCGCCGCGGCGGCGAGCGCGGTCTGCGGCACCATGCCGACGCCGAGGACGGCGGCGTCGAACACGCGCGGCCCGTGTCCGCCGGAGAAGCGGGCCGCGATGCCGGCGGCGGTCGGCTCGAACGACTCCACTCCGGCCGGCACGACCGCGATGCCCCGGGCGGCGTGCTGGTCGTGCAGCCATGCGGCCAGGTCGGTGCCGACCGCGGCGGCCAGCGGAGGATGCGCCGGGTCGGCCAGGACGACCTGGCAGCCGAGGTCGACGGCGGTCGAGGCGACCTCGGCGCCGATCAGGCCGGCGCCGACGACCAGGATGCGGGCTCCGGGCGTCAGGGCCGTGCGGAGCCGGTCGGCGTCCTCGGCCGTGCGGAGCACGTGCACCCGTTCGCCGTCGCTTCCCGGGATGGGCGGGCGGGCCGCACCGCCGCCGGTGGCCAGCACCACCCGGTCGGCGGGCAGCAGCGTGCCGTCTGCGAGTTCGACCGCGCGTTGCGCCGGGCGAAGGGCGGTGGCGGCGGTCAGGTTGACCAGCCGTACGTCCTGCTGGTCGTACCACTGCGGGGGCCGCAGGGCGATCTGCTTGAGGTCCCTGCTCCCGGCCAGGTAGTCCTTCGACAGGGGCGGGCGGTCGTAGGGGAACTCGCCGGCGTCGACCAGCGTGAGATCGCCGTCGAAACCGCCCGCTCGCAGGGCCGCGACCGTGCTGACACCGGCGATGCCGCCGCCGACGACCACCACGCGGGAGATGTCCGCGGCCATGGTCACGGCGTCTCGTTCGGGAAGAGGTAGACCTCGCCGTCGCGGACCTCGACCCGGTGCGGGCAGGCGCTCTTGGTCGCGGGCAGGTTCTGGACCTCGCCGCTCTTCAGGCAGAACCTGCTGGCGTGCAGCGGGCATTCGACGTACCCGTTCTCGACCCAGCCCTCGGCGAGGGAGGCGTCCTCGTGGGTGCAGGTGTCGTCGAGCGCCCAGACGCTGCCGTCGGTGTCGCGCAGCAGGGCGATGTCGTCCGCGGTGCCGGTGACCGACTTGTCGATGGTGATGCCCTCCCCCTCGGGGATGTCCTCCAGCGCCGCGACGCGGATGCCGTTGCTCACTGGTCCTCCTCATGCCAGGCCGGGGTGTTCATCAGTTCGCGCCAGCGCGCGTAGAAGGACCGGCCGGCGGCGTCGCTGTACAGTTCGCTGGTCCGCCCCGGATAGCGGCCGTCCTCGCGTTCGGTGCCGAGCCCCATCTGGTAGTTGAGCGCCACTCCGTTGGTGATGAAGCCGTGCGAGATGGCCTGCACCTCGCTCCAGTTCTCGCCGTCGTCCTGCTCGAAGATGCCGCTGGGGCCGAACGTCCGCAGGTTGTAGAGCCGCTGCGCCTCGCGGACCTCGGGCGGCATGGACTTGTCCACGATCGTCCAGGCCCACACCTCCATCCGGTCGGGGCCCTTGGGGTGCCAGACGCGGATCGAGCCGTTGACGGGCAGGTAGGAGAAGTTGGGGAAGACGGTGGCGTGCCCGTTGGTCAGGGGCCCCTCCACGCGGGCGCCGCCGAGCCGTTCGCGCAGGGCGTCGTAGTCCATCCACTCGTGGACGGTCCTGGCGTCGAAGCGGTTCTTGGGGTGGACCGGGAAGCCCGCGCCGTGGCCCCCGGGGTCGACGTACTGGCGTCCGGTGCGGTGGACGATCTCGTCCTTGGGCGGTTTGCCGGACAGGGTCATGAGCGCGGACGCGTGGCTCATGTTGACGTGGTACCAGTCGGTCGCGAACTGCTCGGCGGCCAGCTTCCAGTTGCCTTCGAGCACCCACTTGTGGACGCCGCCCACCACGACGGTGCCCTCCTCGTCGTGGTCGAGCATCGCGTCCATGTACCAGGCCATGCCCCCCAGCGCCTCGCGCAGCGGCACGGGGTCGGGGTTCCAGGTGCCGAAGATCAGGCCGCGGTACTCGTCGACGTGGGGCACCTCGACCAGGCCCCACTCCCGCGTGTCGAAGGAGTCGGGGTAGGAGTCCCTGTTGGGGACGCCGACCAGCTTGCCCTCCAGGTCGAAGGCCCAGCCGTGGTAGGTGCAGGTGAAGCTGCGCGTCGTGCCGTGGTCGGCGCGGCAGACGCGGGCGCCCCGGTGCCGGCAGGAGTTCAGGAACGCGCGGATCCGCCGGTTCCGGTCCAGGGTGACGATGACCGGGTCCTCCCCCATGTAGGTGGTGAAGAAGTCGCCCGGCTTGTGGAACTGGTCGGCGTGGGCGAGGAACAGCCAGCTCGGCGCGAAGACCCGGCGCAGTTCCTGCTGGTAGATCTGCCGGTCGGTGAAGATCACACGGTCCAGCAGTCCGCCCTCGGCATCGACGAGCCCGGACACGTCGATGTTGCGCGTCAGCTCGGCCGGGCGCCGCAACGCCCCGCGCGGCGCCCTCACGGCCGCGTTCTGGGGTTCGGTCGTCGAGGTCATGCCCCCCAGGCAACAGCAGCGGCAACGCCGGGTACCAACGCTTGTGCCGCACAGCGGCACATCCACTGTCAGAACACGGTGATCATTGGCGAACGTAGCGGCATGCAAGCCGCCATCGCCGTCTCCCAGAGCGCGACCGCCCCGCTCAGCGGACTCGTTCTGGACGAGGCGCCCAAGCCCGAAGCCGAGCCCGGCTGGTCGGTCGTCCGGGTCGTCTCCTCCTCGCTCAACATGCACGACCTGTGGACCCTGCGCGGCGTCGGCCATCCGCCCGAACGGCTGCCGATCATCCTCGGCTGCGACGCCGCCGGATACGACGAGGCCGGCAACGAGGTCATCGTGCACCCCGTCATCGCCGACCCGGACGCCGGCCGGGGAGACGAGACGCTCGATCCCGACCGGGCCCTGCTGTCCGAACGCCACAACGGCGCGTTCGCCGAGTACCTGACCGTCCCGACCCGCAACCTGATCCCCAAGCCGTCGTGGCTGTCCTTCGACGAGGCGGCCTGCCTGCCGGTCGCCTGGACGACCGCGTACCGGATGCTGTTCACCCAGGCGAGGATCACCCCCGGTGACCGGGTGCTCGTGCAGGGCGCGGGCGGCGGCGTCGCCTCGGCCGCGATCAAACTGGCCGTCGCCGCGGGCGCCATCGTCTACGCCACCAGCCGCAGCGCGGACAAGCGCGCCCAAGCCGTCGCCTGGGGAGCCCGCGCCGCCCTGCCGACCGGTGAGCGACTGCCCGAACGCGTCGACGTCGTGATCGAGACGGTCGGCGCGGCCACCTGGTCGCACTCGCTCAGATCACTGCGCCCCGGCGGCACCGTCGTGGTCGCCGGCGCGACCAGCGGCATGAACCCGCCCGCCGACCTCGGCCGCGTCTTCTACCTGCAGCAGCGCATCATCGGCTCCACCGGATGCACCCGCGGCGAACTGATCGCGCTGCTCGACATGATGGACGCCACCGGCCTGCGCCCGGTGATCGACCGCACGCTGCCGCTCAGCGACATCCACAAGGGCTTCCAGCTCATGCTCGACGGGCAGCTCACCGGCAAGCTCGTCATCCACCCGTCCACCCCGGCAGGAGCATCGTCATGACCGCCGCCGTCGGCCTGTCCCACTCCCCTCTCATCGGCAAGAACGACCCCGCACCCGACGTCATCGCGGCCGTCGACGCCGCCGTCGGCGAGGCGCGCGCCTTCGTCCGCGCCGTCGACCCCGAACTGGTCGTGCTGTACGCCCCCGATCACTACAACGGCTTCTTCTACAGGGAGATGCCGCCGTTCTGCCTGGCCACCGAGGCCGCCGCCGTCGGCGACTTCGGCTCGGCCGCCGGGCCGCTGTCGGTCGACGCCGAGGCCGCCCGCGCGATCGCCCGCGGTGTGCTGGACCGCGGCGTCGATCTGACGGTCTCGGCGCGCATGACCGTCGACCACGGGTTCGCGCAGCCGCTGGAGGTGCTGTTCGGCGGGATCGACAAGATTCCCGTGGTGCCCGTCTTCGTCAACGGGGTCGCCACCCCCCTGGGGCCGGTCAGCCGCATCCGGGCCCTCGGCACCGCGGTCGGCGAGGCCGCCGCCGAACTGGACCGGCGGGTGCTGTTCATCGGCTCCGGCGGGCTCTCCCACGACCCGCCCGTCCCGGTGCTCGACGGCGCCCCTCCCCGCGTCGCCGACGCGCTCATCGAGGGGCACCCGCCCACCCCCGAGCAGCGGGCCCGGGGCGAACAGCGGGTGATCCAGGCCGGCCGGGACTACGCGGCCGGCGCCACCACGATGATCCCCATCAACCCCTCCTGGGACAACCTGGTCCTGGACACGCTGGAAAGCGGCCGGCTGGCGGACGTGGACGGCTGGACCGTGGAGTGGATGGGCGCCGAGGGCGGCGGCTCGGCGCACGAGGTGCGCACCTGGATCGCCGCGTTCGCCTCCCTCGCCGCGACCGGCGAATACCGGATGACCTCCCGCTTCTACCGGGCGATCCCCGAGTGGATCGCGGGCTTCGCCGTGGCCACCGCCGAGGCGGTGCGCGCGGGAGGCCGGTGATGGCCGGCGCCCGCGAACGCCTCGTCGCCGAGGCCGCGGAACGGCTCCGGACCGCGGCCCTGACACGGCGGCCCTGCGCACCGGTGCGCGACCTGCTGGGCGAGACCGACATCGGGCTGGCCTACGCGGTGCAGCGGCGCCTCGCCGAGGACCGGCTGTCGGCCGGGGCCGCCGCGGTGGGCCGGAAGATCGGGCTGACCTCGCCCGCCGTCCAGCGGCAGCTCGGGGTCGGCCAGCCCGACTTCGGCGTGCTGTTCGACGACATGGACGTCTCCGCGCTGCCCGAAGTGCCCGCCGACCGGCTGCTGCAGCCCAAGGCCGAGGCCGAGATCGCCTTCGTGCTGCGGGACGACCTGGACACCGGCGCCCTGACCCCGGCGGCCGTCCGCGCCGCGGTCGACTACGCGGCGCCCGCGTTGGAGATCGTGGACAGCCGGATCGCCGGATGGGACATCGCCATCACCGACACGGTGGCCGACAACGCCTCCAGCGGCCTGTTCGTCCTGGGCGAGAACCGAGTGCCGCTCAGCGATTTCGAGCCGGCCGAGGTGGCCATGCGGATGTACACCGACGGCGAGCCGGTCTCCGCCGGGGACGGGGCCGCCTGCCTGGGGGATCCGCTCAACGCCCTGCTGTGGCTGGCGCGCACCGCCCGCGACTTCGGCCGGCCGCTGCGCGCCGGGCAGGTCGTCCTGTCCGGCGCGCTCGGCCCCATGGTCACCGTCGCTCCCGGCACCGCCGTACACGCCGAGTTCTCCGTGCTCGGCTCAGTGAGCACCGCCTTCGCCTCAGACAAGGACGAGTGATGGACAAGACCAAAGCGGCCGTGATCGGTTCCGGCAACATCGGCACCGACCTCATGATCAAAATTCTCCGGTTGTCGGACACCCTGGAGATGGCGGCCATGGCCGGCATCGACCCCGACTCCGACGGTCTGGCCCGGGCCCGGCGGTTCAAGGTGCCCACCACCCATGAGGGCGTGGACGGGCTGATCGGCATGGACGGCTTCGCGGACATCGGCATCGTCTTCGACGCCACCTCCGCCAAGGCGCACCTGGTCAACGCCGCCAGGCTCGCCCCCCACGGCAAGACGCTCATCGACCTCACCCCCGCGGCGATCGGGCCGTTCGTGGTGCCCCCGGTGAACCTCGGTCGGCACCTCGACGCCGGCGACGTCAACATGGTCACCTGCGGCGGGCAGGCCACCATCCCCGTCGTCCACGCCGTCTCCCGGATCACGCCGGTCGCCTACGCCGAGGTGGTCGCGTCGCTCTCCTCCCGTTCGGCCGGACCCGGCACGCGCGCCAGCATCGACGAGTTCACCGAGACCACCGCGCGGGCGATCGAGCAGGTCGGCGGCGCGGGACGCGGCAAGGCGATCATCATCCTCAACCCCGCCGAGCCGCCGCTCATCATGCGCGACACCGTCCTGTGCCTGATCGGCGACGCCGATCACGACGCCGTCCGCGCCTCCGTCACCGAGATGGTCGCCGAGTACGTCCCCGGCTACCGGCTCAAGCAGGAGGTCCAGTTCACCCCCATCGCCCCGGACGAGCCGGTCCGCACCCTGCTGCCCGCCGACGCCGCCCCGGTGACCACCAAGGTCTCGGTGTTCCTGGAGGTGGAGGGCGCGGCCCACTACCTGCCCGCCTACGCGGGCAACCTCGACATCATGACCTCGGCCGCGCTGCGCGTCGCCGAGCGCATCGCCCACCACGAACGAGAGAAGGCGACCCCGTGACCGCGAACCTGTACATCCAGGACGTCACGCTCCGCGACGGAATGCACGCCGTCCGCCATCGCATCACCCCCGCCGACGTCGCCCGCATCGTGGCCGCCCTGGACGCCGCCGGTGTGGACGCCATCGAGGTCGCCCACGGCGACGGCCTGGCGGGCGGCTCCCTCACCTACGGGCCGGGCAGCAACACCGACTGGGAGTGGATCGAGGCCGCCGCCGCCAACATCGAGCACGCCACCCTCACCACGCTCCTGCTGCCGGGCATCGGCACCATCGCCGAACTGGAGCACGCCTACTCCCTCGGGGTGCGTTCGATCCGGATCGCCACGCACTGCACCGAGGCCGACATCGCCGCCCAGCACATCGCCAAGGCCCGCGAGCTGGGCATGGACGTGTCCGGCTTCCTGATGATGAGCCATATGGCCCCCGCCAAGGAACTGGCCGGACAGGCCAAGCTGATGGAGTCCTACGGCGCCCACTGCGTCTACGTCACCGACTCCGGCGGCCGCCTCACCATGGACGGCGTCCGCGAACGCATCCGCGCCTACCGCGACGTCCTGCGGCCGGAAACCCAGATCGGCATCCACGCCCACCAGAACCTCTCGCTGGCCGTCGCCAACTCCGTCGTCGCCGTCGAAGAAGGCGTCACCCGGGTGGACGCGTCCCTGGCCGGGCACGGCGCGGGCGCCGGCAACTGCCCGATCGAACCGTTCATCGCCGTCGCCGACCTCAACGGGTGGCGGCACGGCTGCGACCTGTTCGCCCTCCAGGACGCCGCCGACGACCTCGTCCGCCCCTTGCAGGACCGCCCCGTCCAGGTGGACCGCGCAACCCTCACCCTCGGTTACGCCGGCGTCTACTCCAGCTTCCTCCGCCACGCCGAGGCCGCCGCGGCCCGGTACGGCATCGACGTGCGGACCATCCTCCTGGAAGTCGGCCGCCGCGGCCTGGTCGGAGGCCAGGAAGACATGATCGCCGACATCGCACTCGACCTGCTCGAAGCACAAGCCGCGCGGTCGAAATCCGCATGAACGCACGACCGCCGGTGACACCTCTCATGCTTCGCCAAGCCCGTTGATCAGCCGACCACGCCCCTCCAAATGCGGACCTTGACAATGTAAGGTTCTGCTTGGCGGACGAGACCGATCCCGGGCTCCACTCCGCGCCCTGCAACCAGGACACCATTCCTGCCGATGACGTCACGGGTGAGGCAAACCCGTGAAGCGCTCCCGATGCCGATGGCGGCCGCTCAGGTCCGCGTGCCGCCCTTGTGATGAGGGCGGTTCGTCGCCCCATGCAGCGCGCAGAGTTCCAAACAAGCCGCCACAGTCACCGGGCAGCGGTCGGCGACGGCCAGCTTCCGGCTGATATCAGCCTCACCGACAACCGCGCACCTGGCCGGATGCGTCATGGTGCACACACCAGCCCCAGCGATCGGAGACCCGGTCACGGCTCTGCGAGCCGTGACCGGGTCTCCGCCAAGACCGACCGCAGACAGCAGTTCATCGCGACCCTCCTGCAGGCAGTCGGGCCCCTGCCGGTCGAACACCACAACGGCTTCGTGCTCGGAGGCGACTACAACGTCATCGGCCGCGACCACCGGCCCGCGCACACCGGCTTCCTGCCGTTCGAGTACGGCATGCCCGACTCGCTCCGCGCATCCGGCCTGGTCGACGCCCACGGACACTGCCACCCCGCCGACCAGCCGCACAACTGAATCGGCAGAACCGGCGACGGCTACCGCTACGACTACTTCCACCAGGCCCAAGCGCCGGCCGACCTGCTCACCTCCAGCACCTACCTGCACGAAACCGGCGACACACACGGGCCCCGCCTCACCGACCACGCCACGGCGAGCATCTCACCACGCGCTGCCGCGACGCCCCGGCCGGAGACCAGCAACCCGACCACCGACGAGGCCATCCCTCCCGAGGAGAACGCGGCGCTCACGCGGTCGCCGGCGTCTGGTGCACCAGCGAGTCATAGGTATCCGACACACGCTCCAGCCCGACGCCCAGCGACCGCGCCACACGGTCAAGAACCCGCTGCGCCCTCTCCGCCGAGTCGCCCCGGACAACAGCCTCAAGCTCCAGAAACAGCCCGAGCCCCTCGACCTCGTCGACGCACACGGCCACCTCGCCCAACTCCCGGGTGTCCATGCGCGCCGTCCGGCGGGTCTTCACAATCCTCACCGTCGGCCGAAAGCCCATCGTCACCAGCGCTTGGTGCATCTGCGCCCGGTCCTGGACCATCGTCTCGTGCTCGATGCACGCCTGCTCATCGGCCACCGGCCTCTTCACCGTGAACAGGTGCCCGCACCTCCCCTTTTGGGTGCGCAGCCGGGCGAAGGGAACACCGATCTTGCTGTCCCCATAGCTCCAACTCCGAGGGGCGTACGCCTGATCGTCCTGCCGCACCGGAGCAGAAAGCACCACACCCCGGCCGGCCAGGGCCGCCTCGAGCGCCGTCCCGTTGACCGCCCGGTACTTGACCTCGATCTCTTGAATCCGCTCCGATGACACTCGGCCCTCCACTCCCAAGGCAACCGGGCGCCCGAGCAGCCTAGCCAACCCCGTCCAACCACCACAGCCAGAACCACCGCCCACATGGCAACGGCGCCACCGCATCACCGCAGCTCACCGACGAAGCACCCACTTACGCGGGCAGGACGTCACCGCTCAAGCGAAGCCCTCAACTCGGCTGTTGTGATCACGAGTGACAAAACGCGTCTTCTACCGCATACCGCAGTTCGCTCTAAGTAGTCAGATGAATGCGTATAGTGTCACCCGCATGCCAAGCCAGGTACATGACATCCCGGCCGAGCTGTTCCGATGGTCCCCCAAGATCGCCGGACACCTCCTGGCCGAGATGGGCATCAAAATCCCCGACATCCACGACGCCACGGAGGTCTCCGAATCCTGCACCGACCACAAGACCAGCGAAT
>NZ_BAABDO010000081.1:0-32079 GCF_039539665.1 Actinomadura keratinilytica | reverse complement strand
CACAGTCCCAAGATCGTCCTCAGCCAAACATCAAGATCGACCGGACAGGCCCTAGAGTGGCGACACACGCTACCTGACCAGAGGGGGAGGCCTGGGTGTACGTCTCCAAGGTGAAGATCAAGGGAGTGCGTGGCTTCGATGGCCCCCGCGCAGTCGACTTGGACCTCCCGCAGAGAGCCGACGGCTCCTATGCCGGGTGGACGGTCCTCGCCGGACGCAACGGTTCAGGTAAGAGCACCTTTCTCCAGGCGATCATTCTCGCGCTTGCGGGTCCGCGCAACGCCGGGGCGCTCGCGATGCCGAACGATTGGCTTGTCGATGGCAGGCCCCGTCAATCTTGGATTGAACTAAATCTGGTTCGTGCTGCGAATGTTGATCCCCTTCTGGAAGATTGGCGTGGCTCTGTATCCATCAACTGGGATGCCATGCTTTTTTCGGAGGCGGGCGGCGATGAAGGGGGAATTTTTTGGGGATACGGCGGAAGGCCGTTCCAACAAATGTTGGATAGGGGGCCGTGGTCAGTTCTCCCCAACGGGTGGCTTTATCTTGGATATGGGCCGTTTCGGCGGCACTCTCGACCTGTTGTCGGTGTGAGTGAACTGGACTCGTCGCGGGAAGCAGGGTTTCGGACGCTGTTCGATGAGGACGCGACTCTAGTAGAAGGAGTGAGCTGGCTCATCGGGCAGCATCTTCTCCGGCTTGAGGGCAAGAGCGGCGCTGGTGAAGTGCTGGATGCGGTGCTTCGGCTGCTGGGCGATGGATTGCTGCCGGACGGGTTCCAGGTGTGCAAGGTCGACTCTGAAGGGCTCTGGGTCAAGCGGGCGGACGGAAAAGAATTTCCGCTGCGCCGGATGAGTGACGGATACCGGACCGTGGGGGCGCTCGTCGTTGATATCGTGCGGCGCATGCATCTCACATATGGGCGCCTCGAGGTCGAGGAACGGGACGGGGTGCCGACGCTTCCTTACCCGGGTGTGGTGCTCATTGACGAGGTGGACGCCCATCTTCATGTCAGTTGGCAGAAGAAGATCGGGAACTGGCTCAAGGCGCACTTCCCGGAGATCCAGTTCATCGTGACCACGCACAGCCCCTACATCTGCCAGAGCGCCGACCCTGGCGGGCTGATCCGGTTGCCGGGGCCCGACGAGCAGGAGCCGCCGCGGGTGGTCGATGACGACTTGTATCGCCGGATCGTGTACGGCAGCGGGGACGACGCGGTGCTGTCCGAGCTGTTCGGGTTGGAAACGCCTTACTCGGAGGAGGCGGAGCGGCTGCGCGAGCGGCTCGGCGACCTCGAGGGAAAGGTGCTCGACGGTGAGGCGTCGGAGGATGAACTCGCCGAGTACGAACGGCTGAGCAAGAAACTGCAGAGTTCGTTGAGCGCACGAGTTCGTGAGGTCTCCTCGCGGCTCGAAGACGAAGCGTGATCCCGCTGGCACGGCCGCCGCTCGATGACGAACTGGCGGAGGCGCTTGAGCGGCGAACGGACACGTTGGTGCGTGTGTGCGCGGATGTCTCGCGGGCTCGCAAAGAGTGGAATGCGGCGCGGCCGGAGCGCGGGAGACTGCGCGACATTCTCGCCGGAATGGCGCCGGGCGTCGAGCGCTGCATGTACTGCGGGGACAGCCTGGGCACCTCGATCGACCACTTCGAGCCGTTGAAGGAGGCGCCGCTCCGTACCTTCGACTGGCTGAACCACCTGCTCGCCTGCTCGATGTGCAACAGCAACCAGAAACGCGACCTTTTCCCACGGGCGGCGGACGGCGCCGCGTTGCTGATCGACCCGAGCCGGGACGACCCCTACGACCACCTTCGGCTCGTTCTCAACACCGGCCGATACAAGCATCGCGACGAGCGTGGTAAGGCCACGATCGAAGTTTTCGGGCTCAACCGGGGAGATCTGGTGTTAGGGAGGCAGCACGCCGTGCCCCGTACCGAGGCCATGGTCATGGCGCGGCGCGCGGCGCTGGACGCGGGAGACGACCGCCGAGCGGACCGGCTTGTGATCTCCCTGCTGCGTCACCCGTTCATCGACGTTCTGTACGCCATGGTGCGTGCGGCCGCGTCGCCCGGGGCTGCGATGGTGATGGATCCCCAGGTGATCCCCATGCTCGCTGATCCGGTTTTTCACGGCATGATGCCGGGCTTGCGACGCTCGTAGCGGTGGTTTGAGCCGTGCGCCGCCGTCGATGATCAGCGGGGGGCGGGGGATGAGGGGGCGGTCGGCTGGGAGCCGAAGGCGGTGAGGAAGCGGTCGCGGAAGTCGCTCATCCTCCAGACGGGGGACTGCGGGGCGGGTTTGAGGCCGTCCTGCCAGCCCCAGGCGGAGATCTGGTCCAGCACCTTCGGGTCGCGGGCGACGATGGTGATCGGGACGTCCCGGCTCGCGCCCTCGCCGGTGATCAGCGGGGCGGGCTGGTGGTCGCCGAGGAAGACCAGCACGAGGTCGTCGTCGCCGTAGGTCTCCGCGTAGGAGACCATGGTGTTCAGGCTGTACTCGATGGACTTGCGGTACTCGGCGCGGATGCGGTCGCTGGGCGGCCAGTCGGCGTCCAGGCCCGCACCGCCCTGGGCGTTGAAGACCGAGCCGTCGCCGACCTGCCGCCAGTCGACGAGGCGGGGGACGGCCGCCCAGGGGGCGTGGCTGGACACCAGCGCGGTCTCGGCCATGACCGGTGTGCCGCGGGCCTCGCGCTCCTTGCGCTGGAAGAACGACAGGACGTACTGGTCCGGCATGGTGGCGTACGCCCAGCGCGGCCCCCGGTACCCCAGGGTCCGGTTGTCGTAGACCTGGTCGTAGCCGAAGAACCGGCCCTCCGGCCAGGCCCGGATGATGGCGGGCATGAGGCCGACCGTCCGCCAGCCCGCCCGGTGGAAGGCCCGGTTGAGCGTCAGCCGGTCGCCGGCGACCAGGTTGCGGTACCGCTGCTGGTTGTCGATCCACAGGCCGGACAGCAGCGTGGCGTGGGCCAGCCAGCTTCCCCCGCCGACCGTGGAGGAGGTGAGCCAGGCGCTGCGGGCCCCGATCCCGGCCTTGCGCAGGCGTTCGCCGCCGGCGTCGAGCACCGCCCCCACCTGGGCGGAGAACTCCGGGTCCTCGACGGCGTCGCGTCCGTAGCTCTCGATGAACGCGACCAGCACGTCCTTGCCGCGCAGGCCGGTCAGCAGCCGGTCGCCCGGCGTGGCGCCGAAGGCGTCCACGGCGGCCTGCCGGGCGAACACCTCCTTGTCGTGCAGGCCCTTGCGCACCGCCAGCACGCGCTTGTAGGCGAGCCGGGTGGTGGAGGACGACGCCACCGGCACCCCGGGGACCAGGTGCACGCTGAACACGGTGCCCACCGTCCACACCGCCCACAGCACCGCGACGGCGCGGGCCGCCCCGCTGTCGTGCCGGGCCGCGACGCCCGCCAGCCGCACCGCCGCCAGCGCCACGACCACGATCACGACGACGGCCAGCCCCACCGCCCCGGCCGGCGCCGCGACGCCGCCGACCCCGCCGTACTCGCCGGTGAAGAACTCCAGGCCCGCGCCGACGAACGCCCAGTCCAGCACCGGGTCCCACGGCCGCACCAGCACCTGGTAGAAGCCCATGTCGACGATCTTCACGACGAGCAGCATGCCGAGGACGGCGCCGCCGGCCCCCGCCGCGATCCGCCGGGCCCGCCCGCGCAGGACCAGCACGACGACCACGCCGAGGACCCCCTCGATCGGCACGCGGGCGAACGCGCCCGGGGTGAGCCTGTCGAGCCGGTTCGGCGTGAGCAGGGCGAAGGCCACCAGCAGGAACGCCAGGACGGTCAGCGTCCGCGGCCAGACCCGGCGCCGGCGCAGCGCGGCGAGCGCTCTCCGCGGGCGGGACGGGGCGTCTTGCGTCGTCGGGTCGCCGTCCGGCGGCGCCGTTCCCCGAGGGGACGGCGTGAAGACAGACACGAGAAGGTCCTCCCATACGCAGCCAGCCCACCACTGTCGCGCACGCCGGCTCACGGGGGAGACCGGTCCGCGCTGCCCGCCCCTAGGTACGGCGGCTGCGGGGCGCCGGTTCAGCCACGGCTACGATGACGGCCGACGGCAGGGGAGGAACCCGGTGCGAATCCGGGGCTGTCCCGCAACTGTGACCGGGGAGTCCGCCTCCGCACACGGCCACGGCGCACGCGCTGGAAGGCCGGAGGCCGCGACGCCGATCCGGGAGCCAGGAGACTCCGCGCCGTCGCGACCTCGTCACCGAGCCGGGGCGCGGACCCCGGAGGAGGCCCTGCCGATGCGTGTCCTGCTGCTGTCCACCGCCGACACCGAGCTGCTCGCCGCCCGCGCGGCCGACGCCGGCTACGTGACGGCCAATCCGGTGCGGCTCGCCCCCGAGGAGGCCGAACGGCTCGCCGAGGACGCCGACGTCGTCGTCGTGCGGCTGCTGGGCGGACGCAAGACCTGGCCGGAGGGCGTCGAGCGGCTGCGGCGCCGCGGCGGCCCGCCCGCGGTGTTCCTCGGCGGCGAGGCCGACCCGGACGCCGAGCTGATGGGCCTGTCCACCGTCCCGGCCGGGGTGGCGGCCGAGGCGCTGGCCTACCTGCGCGAGGGCGGCGTCGCCAACCTGCGGGAACTGGCCCGGTTCCTGTCGGACACCGTGCTGCTGACGGGCGAGGGCTTCGCACCGCCCGCCGCGATGCCGTCGTACGGGGTGCACGGCTCGTACGCGCACGACCCGGACCGCCCCACGGTCGGCGTCGTCTTCTACCGCGCGCACGAACTGTCGGGAAACACCGCGTTCGTCGATGTGCTGTGCCGGAAGATCGAGGAGAAGGGCGGCAACGCGCTGCCGGTGTTCTGCGGGTCGCTGCGCGGCGCCGACCCGGGCCTGCTGGACCTGCTCGGCAAGGCCGACGCGCTGGTCGCGACCGTGCTGGCGGCGGGCGGGACGGTCGCCGCGCAGGCCGTCGCGGGCGGCGACGAGGACTCCTGGGACGCCGGCGCGCTGGCGGCCCTGGACGTGCCCGTCGTGCAGGGCCTGTGCCTGACCGCGCCCCGCGCCGCCTGGCAGGAGTCGGACGGGGCGCTGTCGCCGATGGACGCGGCCATGCAGGTCGCCATCCCCGAGTTCGACGGGCGCCTGGTCTCCGTGCCGTTCTCCTTCAAGGAGGAGGGCCCCGACGGCGTCCCCGTGTACGTGGCCGACGAGGAGCGGGCCGCCCGCGTCGCCGGGATCGCCGTGCGGCACGCGCGGCTGCGGCACGTGCCGAACGACCGCAAACGCGTCGCGATCGTGCTGTCGTCGTACCCCACCAAGCACTCGCGGATCGGCAACGCCGTCGGCCTGGACACGCCCACCTCGGCCGTGCGGCTGCTGCGCGCCATGGCCGCCGCCGGCTACCGGCTGGGCGGCGACGACACGCTGTGGCGCGACCCCGACAGCGGCGACCCGCTCATCCACGCGCTGATCGAGGCGGGCGGCCACGACGTGGAGTGGCTCACCGAAGAGCAGCTGCGCGCCGCTCCCGCGCGGGTGCCCCTCGCCGCCTACCGCCGCTGGTTCGAGGCGCTGCCCGAGCCGCTGCGCGAACGCGTCCGCGAGCACTGGGGCGAACCGCCCGGCGACCTGTACGTGGACGGCGACGACATCGTCCTGGCGTCGCTGCGGTTCGGCAACGCCGTGCTGATGATCCAGCCGCCGCGGGGCTTCGGCGAGAACCCCGTGGCGATCTACCACGACCCGGACCTGCCGCCGTCCCACCACTACCTGGCCGCCTACCGCTGGCTGGACGAGGAGTTCGGCGCCGACGCGATCGTGCACCTCGGCAAGCACGGCACGCTGGAATGGCTGCCCGGCAAGGGGCTCGGCCTGTCCGCCGAGTGCGCACCCGACGGCGTGCTGGGCGACCTGCCGCTGGTGTACCCGTTCATCGTCAACGACCCGGGCGAGGGCACGCAGGCCAAACGGCGCGGGCACGCCACCGTCGTCGACCACCTCGTGCCGCCCATGGCGCGCGCCGAGACCTACGGCGACCTGGCCAAGCTGGAGCAGCTGCTGGACGAGTACGCCACCGTCGCCGACCTGGACCCGGCCAAACTCCCCGCGGTGCGCGCCCAGATCTGGACGCTGGTGCAGGCCGCGCAGCTGCACCGCGACCTGGGCCGGGAGGAGATGCCCGGCGAGGCCGAGTTCGACGACTTCATCCTGCACATCGACGGCTACCTGTGCGAGGTCAAGGACGTGCAGATCCGCGACGGCCTGCACGTCCTGGGGCAGGAGCCGCTCGGCGCGGCCCGCGTCAACCTGGTGCTGGCCGTGCTGCGCGCCGCCCAGGTGTGGGGCGGCGTCGCCGGCGCCATGCCGGGCCTGCGCGCCGCGCTCGCCGCCGCGCACGGCCTGGACGAGAAGGCGCTGCTCGCCGAGCCCGGCGCGGTGGTGGACGCCGACATCGCCGGCACGCACGCGCGCACCGCCTCCGACGCCGTCGACGTCCTGGAGTCCCTCGCCCGCCGCCTGGTCGAGGGCATGGAGGAACGCGGCTGGGACGCAGCCCAGGCCCCCGCCGTGTGCCGCGCCGCCCTCGACCGCGAGATCGGACCCGTCATCGGGCTGCTGGAGTTCGCCGCGGCCGAGGTGGTGCCGCGGCTGTCGGCCACCCGGGACGAGATCGGCGCGGTGCTGCACGCCCTGTCCGGCGGGTACGTGCCCGCCGGGCCGTCCGGGTCGCCCACCCGCGGGCTGGTCAACGTGCTGCCGACCGGCCGCAACTTCTACTCCGTCGACCCCAAGGCGATCCCGTCCCGCAACTCCTGGGAGGTCGGCGCCGCGCTGGCCGACTCGCTGATCCGGCGGCACCTGGACGACACCGGCGACTACCCGGCGAGCGTGGGCCTGACCGTGTGGGGCACCAGCGCCATGCGCACCCAGGGCGACGACATCGCCGAGGTGCTGGCGCTCATCGGCTGCCGCCCGGTGTGGGACGAGGCGTCCCGCCGCGTCACCGGCTTCGAGATCGTCCCGCTGGCGGAGCTGGGCCGCCCCCGCATCGACGTCACGCTGCGCGTCTCCGGGTTCTTCCGCGACGCGTTCCCGCACGTCATCGCGCTGCTGGACGACGCCATCGGCGCCGTCGCGGAGCTGGACGAGCCCGCCGACCGCAACTTCGTGCGGCGGCACGCCCTGGCGGACCGGGCCGTGCACGGCGACTGGCGCCGCGCCACCACCCGCATCTTCGGCTCCAAGCCCGGCGCGTACGGCGCGGGCCTGCTGCCGCTCATCGACGCCCGCAACTGGCGCGACGACTCCGACCTGGCCGAGGTGTACGCGGTGTGGGGCGGCTACGCCTACGGCCGGGGGCTGGACGGCCGCGAGGCCCGCGCCGACATGGAGGCCGCGTTCCGCCGCATCGCCGTCGCCGCCAAGAACCAGGACACCCGCGAGCACGACATCGTCGACTCCGACGACTACTTCCAGTACCACGGCGGCATGGTCGCCATGGTGCGCTCCCTGACCGGCCGCGCGCCCGCCGCGTACGTGGGCGACTCGGCCCTGCCCGACCAGGTGCGCACCCGCACCCTGGCGGAGGAGACCCGCCGCGTCTTCCGCGCCCGCGTGGTCAACCCCCGCTGGATCGCCGCGATGCGGCGGCACGGCTACAAGGGCGCGTTCGAGCTCGCCGCGACCGTCGACTACCTGTTCGGCTACGACGCGACCGCCGGGGTGGTGGACGACTGGATGTACGAGACCCTGGCCGAGGAGTACGTCTTCGACGCCGAGACCCGCGCGTTCATGGAGCAGTCCAACCCGTGGGCGCTGCGCGGCATCACCGAACGCCTGCTGGAGGCCGCCGACCGCGGGCTGTGGGCCGCCCCCGCCCCCGGGACCCTGGACCGGCTCCGCCGCACGTACCTGGAGACGGAAGGCGACCTGGAGGCCGGGGAGGAGGACTAGACGGGGCGGGTCAGGCGTCCTCGGCCCGGCACAGGGTGAAGTCGTCGAAGGCCGCCGTGACCCGCTCGCTCGTCCCGGCGTCGTACAGCACGAGCCCGGTGGCGCCCTGCCGCAGCGGGTCGCGGGTGTCGGTGTAGTCGAAGACCCTGTCGCCGTTGACCCACAGTGCGATGCGCGGGGCGCCGCCGCGCAGGTCCAGCTCGGCCTGCATCCGGTTGTGGTCGTCCGGCTCGAAGTCGGCGACCCCGCCGGAGGCCAGCTCCGTCCTCGTGCCGCCGACGACCTTGCTCAGCCCGGCCGTGCCGTCCGGCCGCAGCACCACGTCGTACCGGTCGTCGCCGCCCTCGGCGGCCAGCAGGTGCACGCCCGCGCCCCAGGCGGTGCCGCTCGGGCCCGCCGCCAGCCTGACCTTGACGTCGACGATGGCGTGCTGCGGCGACGGCATCTGTGTGGACGCCGTGCATGTCTGCGCGTCCCCGGCGCGCGGGGCGATGCCCAGCACGTAGCCGTCGTCGCGGTAGCCGCCGCACTCGCCGGAGCCGTTCGGCCAGCCGCTGCGGGGGTCGTCGAAGTCGTCCTTCAGCAGCACCGCCGCCGATTCGGGCGGGTCGTCGGCGCGCGCCTCGGACGTGCCGTCGTCGGGCAGCAGCTGCTGGGCGCCCAGCACGGCGGCGATCACCGCGAACGCCCCCGCCCGCACCAGCCAGTCGCGCCGCCGCGCCTCCGTACCGCGCCCGTGCTCGGCGGCCGCCTGCGTCGGTGCCTCGGAGGGGGCGGTCGCCGGGGCCGCGGGTGGCGGCCAGGTGGGCGGGGAGGTCGCTTCGGCGTCTGAGGGGCTGTGCCGGGGCGGCGGCGTGGAGGCGGCGCGGGCGAGTGGCGCTTCGGCGGGTGAGGGGCTGTGCGGCGGTGGCGGCGTCTTGGCCTCGCCTTCCGGCGGAGGCCGCTCTTCGCTGGGCGGGGGCGGTGCGGGGGGTGGCGTGGCGGGCGGTGCTTCGGCGGGGGAGGGGGTGTGTCGGGTCGGCGGTGCCTCGACCTGCGGGACGGGAGGCGGTGCGGGCGGGGGAGCGGCCGGGGCGGCGGCGAGGGGCGGGTGGCCGGTCAGTACCCGCAGGAGGGCGGCGGTGTCGGGGCGGTCGGCCGGGTCCTTGGCCAGGGCGCGGCTCACCAGGGGGCGCAGGGCCGGGTCCAGTGCGTCCACGGCGGGCGGGGCGGTCAGGACGCGGTGCATGATCTCGTGGATGTTGGTGCCGGGGAACGGGGCGTGGCCGGTGCCGGCGTAGGCGACCACGCAGCCCCAGGAGAAGACGTCGGCGGCCGGGGTCAGGGCGCCGCCCTGCATCAGCTCGGGCGCGACGTAGGCGGGCGTGCCCACGAACTGGCCGGTGCGGGTGGGGCCCTCCGCGGCGTCCAGGGCGCGGGCGATGCCGAAGTCGATGACCCGGGGGCCGGTGGAGGACAGCAGCACGTTGGACGGCTTGAGGTCGCGGTGCACCACCCCGGCGCCGTGGATGGCGCCCAGCGCCGTGGCGATGTTGACCGCCAGGCCCTCCAGGGCGCCCTCGCGCAGCGGGCCCCGCTCGCGGACGGCCTGTTCGAGGGTGGGCCCGTCGACGTACTCGGTCACCACGTACAGCGGGTCGCCGTCCAGGCGGGCGTCCAGCACCGCGGCCGTGCAGAACCGGCGCACCCGGCGCGCGGCGGTCACCTCGTGCCGGAACCGCTCGTGGAACGCGGCGTCGTCGGACAGCTCGGGGTTGATGACCTTGATGGCGACCCGGCGGCCCGCGCCGGTCACGCCCAGGTAGACGGTGCCCATGCCGCCCCGCCCGAGCCTGCCGGCGACGCGGTAGGGGCCGAGGCGTTCGGGATCACCGGGCCGGAGCGGAGTCGTTGGCATGAGTCCTCCCACACTGTGAGATGCGGGAGGAGCCCGTCGCGTTCACACGTTTCCGGCGCAGGGCGTGTCCGGCCGGTGGGCGGGCGCCGTCACCTGCGACACCGGCGGGGTCCTGCCGTAGCGGCGGCGCAGCGGGTAGGCCGCGGCGGCGACGGCCAGGCTGACCGTGGAGGCCAGCAGCTGCGACCGCTGCTCGGCCATGAACGCCATCGACACCAGCACCGCCAGCAGGGCGGCGACGACCAGCCAGGTCAGGTACGGGTGCGCCCACATCCGGTAGGTGAGGCTGGCGGGGTCCTCGCGCTCCAGCCGGGCGCGCAGGCGCAGCTGCGAGAACGCGACGGCCAGGTAGACGAACGCCAGGATGACCCCGATCGAGTTCATCAGGAACTTGAAGACGGCGTCCGGCGAGACGTACGAGGCGACCACCGCGCCCCACGCGGCCACGGTGCCGAGCAGGATCGCCCGCACCGGCACGCCGCGCCGGTTGAGCCGCACCAGGCCGGCCGGGGCGTCGCCGTTGCGGGTCAGGACGTACAGCATCCGGGACGAGACGTAGATCGCCGAGTTCAGCACCGACAGCACCGCGGTGAGGATCACCGCCTGCATGAGCGTGCCCGCCGCGGGCACCCCGATGCGGTCCAGGGCGCTGACGAACGGGCTGGTCAGCACCCTGGCGTCGTTCCACGGCAGGATCGTCACCACCAGCAGGATGGACAGCACGTAGAACAGCGCCACCCGGTACAGCACGTTGCCGGTGGCGCGGGCGACGGCGCGTCCCGGCTCCCGGCTCTCCGCCGCGGCGATCGTGGGGATCTCGGTGCCGCCGAACGCGAACATCACCGCGACGATCGCCGCGAACACCGAGGCCGGGCCGTTCGGCAGGAACCCGCCGTGGCCGGTCAGGTTGCCCAGGCCGCCGGGCGCGTCCGGCCACGCGCCCGCCACGTACAGCACGCCCAGCACCAGGAACACCGCGATGGCGGCCACCTTGATGGAGGCGAACCAGAACTCGAACTCCCCGAACGAGCGGACCGACACCAGGTTGACGGCCGTCATCACCACCAGCAGCGCCGCGGCCAGCGTCCACTGCGGCAGCGGGATCCACTCGCCGAGGATCGCCGCGCCCGCCACCGCCTCGGCGCCGACCAGGACCACGTACAGGTACCAGTACAGCCAGCCGATGGTGAAGCCCGCCCAGGGGCCGAGGGCCATCCGCGCGTACTCGGCCAGGGACCCGGCCACCGGGCGCGCCACCACCATCTCGCCCAGCGCGCGCAGCACGCACAGCACCAGCAGCCCGGCCGCCGCGTACGACAGGACCGCGGCGGGGCCCGCCGTCCTGATCACCGCTCCGCTGCCCACGAACAGCCCCGCTCCCACGGCGCCGCCGATCGCGAGCATGGTCATGTGGCGCCGGCGCAGGCCGGTCCGCAGGGTTTCGGGCATGCCTGGTCGTTCCTGTCGGTGGGTCGGCAACGGGACGCCCATACCCTAGTGGCCGATTCCCATGTTCCGGACGCGCTGAAAACGGGTGTTCCGGTGGCGGGGCGCGTCGGCCGTACGCTGGGGCCCATGAAGGCGACGACGGACGTGCTGGGGCCGGAGTACGAGGCCATCGAACTGCCCATGGGCCACGACGCCGAAGGCGAGGTCGTGGCCACGCTGGTCCGGCGCCGCGGCGAGCGCCCCCGCCGCCGCGCCGTGCTCTACGTGCACGGATTCGTCGACTACTTCTTCCAGACCCACCTGGCCGACTTCTACGTCGAACGCGGGTTCGACTTCTACGCCCTGGACCTGCGCAAGTACGGCCGGTCGCTGCGCCCCCACCAGACGCCCAACTACGTCGAGAGCCTCACCGAGTACTTCCCGGAGATCGACGCGGCGGTCCGCATCGTCCGGGACGCGGACGGGCACCGGACCGTGCTGCTCAACGGCCACTCCACCGGCGGGCTGGTCGCCGCGCTGTGGGCCGACCGGGTGCGCGGCCGGGGCCTGGTCGACGGCCTGTTCCTCAACAGCCCGTTCCTGGACATCAACGAGCCGCTGCCGCTGCGCAAGCTCGGCGCCGGGCTCGCCCGGGCGCTGCGGGCCCGGTTCCCCAAGGCGAAGCTGCCCGCCGGCGTCTCCGAGCTGTACCCCCGCAGCATCCACGCCGACCACGGCGGCGAATGGGACTTCGACCTGGAGTGGAAGCCCCTGGAGGGGTTCCCGGTGCGGGCCGCGTGGCTGGCGGCCGTGCGGCGCGGGCAGCTGCGGGTGCACCGCGGCCTCGACATCGACGTGCCCGTCCTGGTGATGACCTCGGCCCGCAGCGTCCGCCCCAAGCCGGGCGCGGCCGACCTGTCCGCCGCCGACGCCGTCCTGGACGTCGAGCACATGGCCCGCTGGGCGCCCCGCCTGGGACGGCACGTCACGCTGGTGCGGATCGACGGCGGCCTGCACGACCTGGTGCTGTCCGCCAAACCCGCCCGCGACCAGGTCTTCACCGAACTGGCCCGCTGGATGGCCGGCCACCTGCCGGACCCCGCCGACGCGTAGGGCGCCCCCGGCGGCCGGTCACACGGGCCGGACCCGGGTGCGCAGCAGGCAGAACTCGTTGCCCTCCGGGTCGGCCAGCACGTGCCAGCTCTCCGAGCCGGTCTGGCCGACGTCGGCCGGCCGGGCGCCGAGCGCGAGCAGCCGCTCCAGCTCGGCGTCCTGGTCGCGGTCGACGGGGCTGACGTCGATGTGCAGCCGGAGCTTGCGGGGCCGCGGGTCGCGGCTGGGGCTGAGCACGAGGGTGGGCTGCGGGCCGCCGAAGCCCACCCCGGGCGGCCCGATGTGGATGCTGCCGTCCTCCTCCCGGTGGAACTCGACGTAGCCGAGGACCTCGCTCCAGAACGCGGCGAGCCGTTCGGGGTCGGCGGCGTCGATCACCAGCTCGCTGATGCGGGATGCCATGCCGGCGAGTGTACGGAGCCGGCCCGGATCCGGTCGCCGCCGCGGGGCCGGGGCGGTGCGAGGGGCGCGCCGCTAGTCGCGGATCTCGTCCATCTCGAAGTCGTCCCAGTCGGTGGTGATCTTCTGGGCCGCGTTGCCGCCGCGCCGGATGACCAGCCCCGCGACGCCGTTGGGCAGCGGCGCGGCGTCGTCGGTGTACTCCAGCGCCGGCTTCCCGTTGATCCACAGCCGCAGGTGGACCTTCTTGCCCTCGTCCTGCTCCTCGCAGGCGATCTGCAGCCGGTTGCGCTCGCCGGGCTTCCAACCGGCCGCCGAGTCCTTCTCGGTGAGCTGCTTGCTGCCCTGGTCGGGGGACACCTTGCGCATCAGGGCGCCCTTGCCGTCGGCGCGCACCAGGAACCAGTAGCCGGTGTCCTTGTTGGTGTCGTTGCCGGCGTCGCGGCAGTAGAGGCCGAGCTCGGCGTCCGGCTGCGCCTCCACGGACGTCGAGGTGACGCCGACCAGCAGCCGCCCCGGCACGTCCTTCTCCTTGGGCGCCCGCTTCTTCTTCCAGTCGTCGGTGTCCATGCGGTACTGGCTGTTCAGGTAGCCCTCGCCGCTGACGTAGGTGCCGCCCGCCCAACCGGACTGGGTGTTGCTGAAGTCGTCGCTGAAGACGGGCGCGGTGTTGTCGGGCGGGGAGTCGCCGCCGAAGACGGAGACGAGCAGGACGACCACCAGCACCGCGCCGACCACGCCGCCGCCGATGAGCGACGTGCGGCGGGACGGGCGGCGCTCGAGCAGGCGGGTGCCCCCCGTGGCGGCGGGCGGCGCGCTCGGCGGCGGGGGCGGCACGGACAGGGGCTGCGCCGACACCGGCCGCGCCGGCTGCCCGGGCGGGGGCGGCGCGGGCGGGGCGTCCTCGCGGGTGTCCTCGTCGCCGGACCGGGGCGGCGGCGCCGTCGCGGCATCCCCGCCGAACCCGGCGTGCCAGCTCGCCTGGACGGTCTCGGCCAGCCGCGCCGGATCGGGCCGGGAGTGGCCGACCAGGCGGCCGAGCAGGTCCCCGACCGACGGCCGCTTGGCCGGGTCCTTGTCCAGGGCGGCGGCCACCAGCTCGCGCAGCGCCGGGTCGAGCCCGTCCAGCCGCGGCTCCTCGTGCGCGACCCGGTAGAAGATCTCCGGGACGGTGTTGCCCGCGAACGGGGCGCGTCCGGTGCCCGCGAACGCCACCACGCAGCCCCAGGAGAACACGTCCGAGGCGGCCGTGACCGGCTCGCCGCGCAGCAGCTCGGGCGCCAGGTAGTTGGGCGTGCCGACGAACTGCCCGGTGCGGGTCGGGCCGTCGGCCGCGTCCAGGGCGCGGGCGATGCCGAAGTCGATCACCCGCGGGCCGGTCGCCGACAGCAGCACGTTGGCCGGCTTGAGGTCGCGGTGCACGATGCCCGCGCCGTGGATGGCGGCCAGCGCGGTCGCCACACCGACCGCCAGGCCCTCCAGGTCGGAGCCGGGCAGCGGCCCGCGCTCGGCCACCGCGTGCTCCAGGCTGGGGCCGTCGATGTACTCGGTGACGACGTACAGCGGTTCGCGGTCCAGCTCGGCGTCCAGCACCGGCGCGGTGCAGAACCGGCGCACCTGGCGGGCCGCGGTCACCTCGCGCCGGAACCGCTCGCGGAACGCCGGCTCGCTGGCGAGCTCGCGGTTGATCACCTTGACTGCGACTTGGCGGCCGGGGCCGGACGCCGAAGGGTCCTCGCCGAGGAAGACGGTTCCCATACCGCCCCGGCCGAGCCGGGCGAGCAGCCGGTACGGTCCGAGCTCCCGAGGGTCCTCGGGCTGCAGGGGATCGGCGTTCTCTCCCGCGTGCGTGGTCATCATTGTCCTGGGGGTCGACATGAACTGGTGGAATCCCACCCTAGTGGGGCCTCACTCGCGATGCGGGCGCACTGACGCTCCGTTCACGGCAGCAGCAAAAGCTTGCCCGTGGTGCGACGGCCCTCCAAATCCTCGTGGGCGCGGCGGGCGTCGGCAAGCTCATAACGCCCTCCGATGTGCAGGCGCAGCTCGCCCCTGGCGATCCAGCCGTACACGGCCGCGGCGCGTTCCAGCAGCTCGTCCCGGGTGAGGGTGTAGTGCGCCAGGGTCGGCCGGGTCAGGAACAGCGAGCCGGCGGCGTTGAGGCGCTGCGGGTCGAACGGCGGGACCTGGCCGCTGGCCGCCCCGTACAGCGCCAGCGTCCCGCGCGGACGCAGGCTCTCCAGGCTGCCGTCGAACGTGGCGGCGCCCACACCGTCGTACACCGCGGCGACGCCCTCCCCGCCGGTCAGCCGCCGCACCTCGGCCGCGAAGCCGTCGTAGCCGACGACCTCGTCGGCGCCGGCCTCGCGCGCCAGCCGCTCCTTCTCCGGCGTCGACACCGTGCCGATCACGCGGGCGCCGCGCAGCTTGGCGATCTGCGTCAGCAGCAGCCCCATGCCGCCCGCGGCCGCGTGCACCAGCACCGTGTCGCCCGGCCCCACCGCGTAGGTGGAGTGCGTCAGGTAGTGCGCCGTCATGCCCTGCAGCAGGGACGCCGCCGCGTCCTCCAGGCTCAGCCCGTCGGGCACCGGGACGGTCCGGTCGGCGGGGACCACGGCGCGCTGGGCATAGGAGCCGAGCACGCCCTGCCAGGCCACGCGGTCGCCGGGCGCGACGCCGGTCACCCCCTCGCCGACCGCGGCGACCGTGCCCGCGCCCTCCATGCCCGGCGCGAACGGGGGCGCCTGCTTGTAGGCGCCCGTCCGGAAGTACACGTCGATGTAGTTGACGCCGCTGGCGGCCAGGTCGATCAGCACCTCGCCGGGGCCGGGCACGGGGTCCTCGCGCTCGACGGGCTCCAGCACCTCCGGGCCGCCGTGGCGGCCGACGACGATCGCGCGCATGTCGTGGTGTCCTCTCCGGTCATCGGTGTGCGTCCCCAACGCGCCGGGGCATGACGATCATCCCGCACCGGTGCGGCGTGCTCAGATCCACCCGGGCAGGTCGTCGTGCGCGACTGAGATGATCTCGTCCACCCGCGCCGCGAGGGCGGCCGGGTCCCACACGTCCTGCCGGGCGCACTCTTCGAAGGCCACGCGCGTCGCCCCGGCGAAGAAGGCGACCAGCAGGCGGGGGCGGATGTCGCGGGCCGGGTCCACGCCCTGGCGGCGGGCGATCGCGGCGGCGAGGGTCTCCTCGGTCGCGGCGAACCGCGCCATCTGCCCCGCGGCCAGCGCGGGGGTCCCCTCCACGACCCGCAGGACCCGGCGGAACCGCCCGGCGTCGGCGGGATCGCCCTCGGCGATGGCGCGCAGCAGGCCGCGCAGCGCCTCGAACAGCGCGGTGAACGGCCGCTCGCGGGCGGGACGGGCCGCCAGCTCCGCCAGCAGGAGGTGGTCGAACTCGCTCATATAGCCGAACAGCACGTCCTCCTTGGCGGCGAAGTAGCGGAAGAACGTGCGCTGCGACACCTGCACCGCCGCCGCGATCTCGTCGATGGTCGTCTGCTCGTACCCCTGGGCGAGGAACAGGTCGAGCGCGGCGTCGATCAGGGCCATGCGCGTGCGCTGCTTCTTGCGCTCGCGCAACCCCGCGCGCGCCGGGGCGTCCGGGCGCCGCGCGCTGCCTGTGCCGTCGCCGCCGGCGGGGTCGGCTGCGGTCATCGGCGGGCTCCTTCGGGACCGTTCTGCGGTGTTGGCAGCGGTCTATCACGGGCCGCCTCCGCGGCGGGCCGCCGGGCGGGGCGCGGCGGGAAACGGCCGGACGTCGTCACGGAACGTAAGGGTTAAGTGGCTCTCTGTTCCGTACCCTCGGTGCCGGGGCGGGGGAGGAAGAAGTCGACCCGAGTTCCCGGTTCTCCGGTGCCGATCTTTCGTCGCCGGACATCCTGGGAGTAGTTACCGAAGGTCGCCGTCCGGACGCCCGGTGTCGCCGGACGGCGGTCACTTCTACGGTGAGGCGGCTGATCGCGGTGTCCGTTGTCGACGCGCAGAAGATCGCCGAGGTGCGGCGGCATCATCTCGCGGCACTGGCGTACGAGGTCGAGGCGCGCGGGCTGCGCTGGCGGCTGGCCGGTCCCGAGGAGTCGGTGCTGTGCGTACTGAGTACGGTGTCCCGGCGGCGCGCCATGGTCGTGGCCACGCCCGCCGGAGACGGGTGGTCCTACCTGTGGGCGGGCGGCGGCATCGCCCCGGTGACCCAGGTCGCCGCGGTCGCCGACCGGCTGGTGCGGCTGCTGGCCTGACGCTCTGACCTGCGCTTTCCCGCGGGCGGCCGGATGTCGGCCGCCCGCTTTCGCCTTGCCGGGCGGTCCCCCGCCTCCCTAGACTTGGCACGAACAGTTGTTCGAACTCGCCGCATGCCTTCCCCCGTGCGGTCATCGCTTTTCTGCAGGCGGGGGAGGGGAATGACACGCGTATTCGGCGACCCGGTCGAGGTGTGGGTGTCCGACGGGCGCCCGGCCCGGTTCGTCTGGCGGGGACGGCTCTACACCGTACGCCGGATCCTGGAGCACTGGGTCACGACGCGGGACTGGTGGCGCGAGCGGCAGCCGGAGGCGGAGGTGACCGGCGAACGGGAGTTCTGGCGGGTCGAGGCGACCCCGGACCGGGAGATCGGCGTGTACGAGCTGCGCTACGACGCGGCGTCCGGCGACTGGATGCTGTCCCGGGTGTGGGACTGAGGGCGGCGCGCCGTGCACCTGCATGTCGCCTCCGCCTACTCCCTCCGGTACGGGACGGCCCCGCCGCGGGCGCTGGCGGCGCGCGCGGCCGACCTGGGCATGCGGACCCTGGCCCTGACCGACCGCGACGGCCTGTACGGCGCGGTCAAGCACGTCCTGGCCTGCCGGGACGCGGGCATCAGACCGGTGCTCGGCGTCGACCTCGCCGTCCCCGCCCCGGAGGAGCACGCGTCCGGCGCCCGCCCCGCGCGCCGCTCCCGCCCGTCCGCCGAGGCCGCGCACCGGATCGTCGTGCTGGCCGACGGGCCCCGCGGCTGGGCGTCGCTGTGCCGCCTGGTCAGCGCCGCCCACGCCCGCGGCGAGCGCACCCGGCCGGTCGCCACCCGCGAGCTGGTCGGCGAGCACGCGGGCGGGCTGGTCGTGCTGCTCGGCCCCGCCTCCGACGTGGGACGCGCCGTCGCCGAACGCGACCGCGACCTGGCCGCGGCCCGGCTGGCGGCCTGGCGCGCCACCGCCGAGACGGTCCTGGAGATCGTCGACCACCAGGGGCCCGGCGACGGGTTCCGCGCCGCCCGGATGCTCGCGCTGGCCCGGGAGGCCGGGGTCCCGGCGGTGCTCGGCAACGCCGTCCGCTACCTGGACAAGGCCGACCACCCCGTCGCGCAGGTGCTGGACGCGGCGCGGCGGCTGGCCCCGCTGCACCGCCGCCACCTCGACGACACCACCGGCCAGGCCTATCTCAAACCGATCCCGCTGATGCGGCGCGTCGCCGAACTGGCCTGCGGCGCGGACGCCGCCGACGAGCTGATGGCCGCCACGCTGCGGCTCGGCGACCGCTGCGCCCTGGACTCGCCCGCCGATCTCGGCATGGGCGCCCTGCACCTGCCCGACGTCGCCGGCGACGCGCACGCGCTGCTGGCCGCCCGCTGCCGGGAGGGGCTGGCCCGCCGCGGTCTGGAACGCTCCACACGGGCCGCCGACCGGCTCGCCGCCGAGCTGGGCGTCATCGCCCGCAAGGGCCTGGCCGCCTACTTCCTCACCGTCGCCGACGCCGCCGCCCTCATCCGCGGCCGCGGCATCCGCTGCGCCATCCGCGGCTCGGGCGCCGGCAGCCTGGTCAACTACCTGCTGGGCATCGGCGACCTGGACCCGCTGCGGCACGACCTGCTGATGGAGCGGTTCCTGGCCGACAGCCGCCCCGGCCTGCCCGACATCGACCTGGACGTGGAGTCGGCGCGCCGCCTGGAGGCCTACGAGGCGCTGTTCGACCGGTTCGGCCGCGACAACACCGCGTGCGTGTCGATGATGGAGACCTACCGGGCCCGCAGCGCCATCCGCGACGTGGGCAACGCGATCGGCCTGCCCCCGCAGGAGATCGACGCCATCGCCAAGGCGTTCCCGCACATCCGCGCCCGCCAGATCCACGCCGCCCTGCACGACCTGCCCGAACTGCGGCAGAGCAACCTGTCCCAGGGCCGCCTGGAGGTGCTGTTCCGGATCGCCGAACG
Source organism: Actinomadura keratinilytica (assembly GCF_039539665.1). Lineage (NCBI taxonomy): Bacteria > Bacillati > Actinomycetota > Actinomycetes > Streptosporangiales > Thermomonosporaceae > Actinomadura > Actinomadura keratinilytica. The sequence goes on along the minus strand of NZ_BAABDO010000081.1, from coordinate 13,138 downwards.
GCTCGACGGGCTGCCCCGCCACATCGCCATGCACCCCTGCGGCGTCCTGCTGTCGGGCGGCACGCTGCGCGACCGCAGCCCGGTCGAGACCAGCATGCTCGGCTTCCCCATGAGCCAGTTCGACAAGGACGACGTCGAGGCGATGGGGATGCTCAAGCTCGACGTCATCGGGGTGCGGATGCAGTCGGCGATGGCGCATGCGGTCGCCGAGATCGCCCGCGTCGAGGGCACCCGGATCGACCTGGAGGCCGTGCCGCGCGACGACCCCGCCACCTACGAGCTGATCCGCTCCTCCCGCACGCTCGGCTGCTTCCAGATCGAGTCGCCCGGCCAGCGCGAGCTGCTCGGCAAGCTGCAGCCGCGGAACCTGGACGACCTGGTCGTCGACATCTCGCTGTTCCGGCCCGGACCGGTCAACTCCGACATGGTCACGCCGTTCCTGGAGGCCCGGCACGGCCGCCGCGCCCCGTCCTACCCGCACCCCGACCTGGCCGGCGCGCTGGGCGAGAGCCAGGGCGTGGTGGTGTTCCACGAGCAGGTGCTGCGCGTGCTGGACGTCATGACCGGGTGCGGCCTGTCGGAGGCCGAGCGGGTGCGCCGCGCGCTCGGCGACGAGGAGGGGCAGCGCGAGGCGGCGGCGTGGTTCCGCGCGGCGGCCCTGGCCCGCGGCTACGACGAGGAGGTCGTCGAACGGGTCTGGCGGACGCTGACCGCCTTCGGCGCGTTCGGGTTCTGCAAGGCGCACGCCGCCTCGTTCGCCCTGCCCACCTACCAGTCGGCCTGGCTGAAACGCCACCACACGGCCGCGTTCTACGCCGGGGTGCTCACCCACGACCCCGGCATGTACCCCAAGCGCGCCATCCTCGACGACGCCCGCCACTTCGGCGTCCCGATCCTGCCGCTGGACGTCAACCGCTCGGCCGCCGAATGGCGCGTCGAACCGGCCTCCCGGGACGGCGGGCCCGGCGGCCACGGGATCCGCGTCCCGCTGAGCGAGGTCCGCGGGATCAGCGCGGCCGAGGTGTCGCGCATCGTCGAACACCGCCCCTACGACTCCCTCGGCGACTTCTGGCACCGCGCCCGGGTGTCCCGCCCCACCGCCGAGCGGCTCGTCCTCGCCGGGGCCTTCGACGCCCTCTACGACCTGCGCCCGGCCGCCGCCCAAGCCCCCGCGCCCGCGGCCGTCGGCGCCGGGAGCGCGCCGGCCGCTCCGGCTGGTGACCGCGCGCTGGGCGCACCCGCCCCGGCGGGGCGCCGCGCCGCGTTGAACCGGCGCGACCTGCTGTGCCGCGTCGGGGCGCTGGACCGGGCGACGTCGCGTCCCCCCGACGGGCTGATCGAGGGGCAGCTGCCGCTCGGCGGCGACCGGGCCGAGGGCGGCCTCGGCGTCGTCGAGCACATCCCGGTGGGGCAGCTGCCGGACATGACGCCCGCCGAGGTGGTCGAGGCCGAGCTGGACATCCTCGGCATGGACGTGAGCCGGCACGTGCTGAGCTTCTACGACGAGATGCTGCACGGGCTGGGCGTCGTCCGCTCCCGCGCGCTGGCCGCCCGCCCGGACGGCGACGACGTGCTGGTCGCCGGGGTCAAGGTGGCCACGCAGACGCCCGCGGTGCGGTCCGGCCAGCGCATCATCTTCGCCACCCTCGACGACGCCACCGGCCCGGTCGACCTCACCTTCTTCGAGTCCGTGCAGGACCGCTGCGCCGCGATCCTGTTCAGCTCGTGGCTGCTGGTGGCGCGCGGCCGCGTCCGCCGCGCCCCGGCCGGGCGGCGGCCGGCGTCGCTGACCGCCTACGCGTGCTGGGACCTGGTCGGCCTGTACGAGGCGTGGCAGCGCGGCGGACCCGCCGCCGTCCGCGAGGCCATGGCCCGCGAGGGGCGGAACGTCGCCTCCTCCCGCCAGGTCGGCCGCCGCATCGTCTACGCCAACGGCTTCGCCCTGTCCCCCTACGCCGACATCGGCCACGCGGGCGGCGACGTCAGACGTCCCCCCGCCCGCCTCTGGCACGCCAGCGGCGGCAGCTCCGGCCCCACCCTGTGATCAGGGGCCCGACCAGAGGCCGTGCTCAGGCGGCCTCCAGCTGCAGCCGGGTGATGTGGAAGACGGTGGCCATGCACAGTGCGGCGGCGAGGGCCTGGCAGGCGGCCGCGGCGACGCCGACGTGCACGTAGAAACGCGCGTCGGCCAGCGTGTGGACGCTGCCGCCGGAGAAGACGCGGGCCAGCCCCACGCCGGACAGCACCGACGCCCACCAGGCCGCCACCACCAGGGCGGCGGAGTGCCGTTCGGCGGGCCGCATGCGGCGGCTGCCCGTCCACACGTCGTACACGACCCGCGGCGGCAGCCACAGGTTGACCACGGGGGTGACCCAGCCGAGCAGCACCCAGGCGCGCCGGTACCGGTGCGGGCCCGCCGCCTGCCGGCGCGCCCGCCACAGCCAGGCCAGATACAGCAGACCGGTGATCCCGGCCAGGACGGCGCACACCAGGAACACGTCGGTGTAGGGCGCCAGGGCCCGCGCGGTGGCGGCGGGGTCGTAGGTGTCGTGCGTGGCGGTCCGCAGCGGGTCCGCCAGCCGCACCAGGCTCAGCCCGCAGCCGAGAGCGACGAACGCGTTGAAGCCGAGCAGCATGAACACGGCCATCCCGATCGCACGGAAGTCGCGGCGCCGGGCCCAGGCGCCGCAGGCCGGGCACCGGGGGACCTCCGTCGGGATGATGTCGCCGCACAGCGCACACGGCATGATCCACCTCCGTGGATTTTGCGCTCTCCTGGTCGGATCCTACGGAGGTTTGACAGACGCCGCCCGGCGGAGGTTCGCCGAACCGGGGTCCGTCCGGTCACGGCGGCAGGACCAGCGCCGTCCCGGCGAGCGCGGCGACCAGGGTGAGCGCGAGCCAGGCGGCCAGGCGGGGCAGGGCGCCCCGCTGGGTGAGCCGCTCGGGCCGCAGCCCGGTCACCGCGGCCAGGGCCCACCACTGCGCGGCGGCCGCGATGGTGACGTGCAGGGCGCCGAAGCCCGCCAGCGACGCCCCCAGCACCAGGCCCGGCAGGGTCAGGCCGTGCGCCAGCAGCGCGGCGCGGCGGGCCGTGCCCGCCAGGCCGCGGCGCAGTCCCACCGCGATCACCGCCCACCCGGCGGCGGTGGCCAGCCACAGCGCCAGGACGACGTCCGGTATGCCGTTCAGCGACTCCGGTCCCAGCGCCGTTCCCTTCCTCAGCCGTCGTGTGCGGTGCGTGTGCGGTGCGTGTGCGGTGCGTGTGCGGTCCTTGTGCGGTGCGTGTGCCGTCCTGCCGTGCCGCCGTGCGGCCCTCAGCGCATCAGGCCGGACTCCCAGGCCCAGACGGCGATCTCGGTGCGGTTCCGCGCGTTCAGCTTGCGCTGGACGCTGCTCAGGTGCGTCTTCACCGTCGACAGCGACACGAAAAGCTCCCGGGCGATCTCGTCGTTGGTGCGGCCGCGCGCCACCAGGCGGACGACGTCCAGCTCGCGGTCGGTGAGGCCCTCGCGGATTCGACGCGGCTCGGCGGGCGGGACGGCCAGGTGCTCCAGCAGCCGCACGGTCACCGACGGCGACACCAGCGCCTCCCCGTTGGCGGCGGCCCGCACGGCCTCCACCAGCAGCGCGGGGCCGCTGTCCTTCAGCAGGAACCCGACCGCGCCGCCGCGCAGCGCCCCGTAGACGTACTCGTCCATGTCGAACGTGGTGACGATCACCACGCGCAGCGGGTCGGCGACGTCCGGCCCGGCCAGCAGGCGGGTCGCCGCCAGCCCGTCCAGCCGGGGCATCCGGATGTCGAACAGGCACACGTCCGGCCGCAGCCGCCGGGCCTGCGCCACGGCCGCCGCGCCGTCGGCCGCCTCGCCCACCACCCGCATGTCGGGCTGCGAATCGATGATCATCCGGAATCCGGTCCGGACCATCTCCTGGTCGTCGGCGATCAGTACGCGGATGGTCACGCGTTCGATTCTCGCAGCACTCGGGCGTACGGAAGGACCGCCACCAGTTCCCAGCCGCCCTCGGGGCGGCGCCCCGCGCGCATCCGGCCGCCCAGCGCCTCGACGCGTTCGGCCAGCCCGACCAGCCCGAAACCGCTCGACGGCAGCCGCCGCCCGCGCCCCTGGCCGTTGTCGCGCACGCCGACCTCGATGCCGTCCGGCACCCGGACGACCTCGACCCGGACCCGCGTCGCGTCCGCCGCGTGCTTGCGGGTGTTGGTCAGCGCCTCCTGGACGATGCGGTGCACCGACGTGGCGATCTCGGGCGGCAGGTCGCCCAGGCCGGGGTCGACGGTGAGCGTGACGGGCAGGTCGGTGAACCCCGCGACCAGCTCCTCCACCTGGCTCAGGTCCGCGATGGGGCGGGTGGCCGAGCCGCCGCGCCCCGGCCGTCCGGCGGCCCCCCGGTCCCGCCCGGCCGGGCCGTCCGCGCCCGCCGCCGCCCGGTCCGCACCCGCGTCCTGCGCCGCGCGGTCGGTGTGCTGGGCGTCCCGCAGCAGGCTCACCATGCGGCGCATCGACGTCAGCGCCTCGGTGCCGGCCTTCTCGATCCCGGCGAAGGTGGCGTCGAGCTGCTCGGGGGTCTGCGCCGCCCCCGACTGCGCCGCGAACCGGGCGGCCTGCGCCTGCACGACGATCCCGGTGATGTGGTGGGCGACGAAGTCGTGCAGGTCGCGGGCGAGTTCGAGGCGTTCGTCGCGGCGCGCCTCCAGCACCGCCCGGGCCCGCCGGGCGTCCAGCGCCCGCAGGTACAGCCCGATGCCGATGGCGACGGCCACCAGCACGGCCATCGGCGCGGCCACCACCAGCAGGGCGAGCGGCGGGGCCACCGACGCCAGTGCCAGCACCGACACCCGGGCGATGGCCGTCCCGGCCACCAGCGCGGTCGCCGGGACGACCCGGTCGCGCCCGGTGCGCCACACCACCCGCACCGTGAGCACCAGCAGCGCGGTGGCCTCCACCAGCACGCTCGGCTGGCGGACGCCCTCGGGGTGGAGGGCCAGCAGCGCGGTGGTCGCCGCCGACAGGCTCACCGCGAGCACCGTCCAGCCGGCAGTGAACCGGGCGGGCAGCGTCGCGACCATGACGACGGCGGCGACGCCGATCGTCCACAGGTCGATCAGGGCGTAGTGCGGGCGGATGTGGAGCAGGCAGATCAGCAGGAAGAACCCGCCCATGCCCGCGGCCATGACGCGCACCAGGCAGCCCCCGACCCAGTGCACACGCTCCAGCACCGCACCCGGTTCCCTCATGAAAACGCAGGCTACGACCTCGGCGGTACGGGCGGATCGACCATTCGGCCGATACCGCACGGCAAGGACCGGACCACGGTCCGATGCGGAGGGCGGCCCCCTGCCCGCAGGCTGGTGGCATGGACGCGATGACCTGGATCTACCTGCCGGCGGCGGCGTCGTTCGCGGTGTTCGTCGTCTACGGCGGCATCGTCATGCCCGCCCGCGAGATCGCCGACTCGGTCCGCCACCGCCGCCGGACCCGCCCGCAGGACCGTGCCGCCGCCCGGCGCGGGAGGGCCGCGGCGTGACCGAACCGGTTCTCGTCGGGGAGGGCCTGGTCAAGCGCTTCGGCCCCACGGTCGCGCTGGACGGCGCCGGCCTGGCGGTCGGCCGGGCCGAAACGGTGGCGGTCATGGGGCCGAGCGGCTCGGGCAAGTCCACCCTCCTGCACTGCCTGGCCGGGATCATGAAGCCGGACGCGGGGCGGGTGCTGCTGCTCGGGCAGCGCGTGGACACGCTCGGCGAGCGGCGCCGCAGCGAGCTGCGCCGCACCCGCTTCGGGTTCGTGTTCCAGTTCGGGCAGCTGCTGCCGGAGCTGCCCGCGGTGGAGAACGTCGCGCTGCCGCTCATGCTCGGCGGCACGCCCCGGCGGGAGGCGGTGGCCGCGTCCCGCGCCTGGTTCGGCCCGCTCGGCCTGGCCGGGATGGAGGACCGCCGCCCGGGCGAGCTGTCCGGCGGGCAGGCGCAGCGGGTGGCGATCGCCCGCGCCCTGGTGACGCGTCCCGCCGTGGTGTTCGCCGACGAGCCGACCGGGGCGCTCGACCAGCGCACCGGGCACGAGACGATGCGGCTGCTGGTCGAGGCCACCCGGGGCAACGGCGCCTCGCTCGTCCTGGTCACCCACGATCCGAACGTGGCGCGCTGGTGCGACCGCACCGTGGAGGTCCGGGACGGCCGCCTGCCGACCGCCGGAGCGGTGTGATGCCGGCGACCCTGGGACTGGCCTGGCGGCTGCTGCGCGGCGGCGGCCGCCGGGGCATGCTCGGCGCGCTGCTCACCTTCGCCGCCGTGGCCGTGTCGACCGGGCTGCTGCTGCTCGCCGTCGGTGTCAACCACGGCTTCGCGCGACGCGCCGACGCCGATGCCTGGCGGCACCCCGCCGGGATGTCCGCGGGGACGGCGACGGCCGTGCAGGCGCTGTCCACCGATTACGTCCGCGGCCGGCCCGTCACCGTCGTCGACCTGGCCGCGGTGGACGGACGCGCGCCCGTGCCGCCCGGCATGCGGCGCTTCCCGCGGCCCGGCGAGGTGTGGGCGTCCCCGGCGCTGGCCGACCTGATGCGACGGCTGCCGCCCGACCAGCTCGCCGCCCGGTTCCCGAGCCGGACGCCGGCCGGCGTCCTCGGCCGGGACGCGCTCGTCCACCCCGGCGAACTGGTGGCCGTGGTCGGACGGGCTCCCGGCGACCCCGTGATGACCGCCGGCCGCGACGACCGGTCCGGCAGGGAGACCGCCGCGTCGCCGCAGCGCATCGACCACTACGCCACCGGGGCGGTGTCACCGGTGCCGCAGGTGTACCAGATGCTCGCCGCCGTCGCGTCGGTGCTGATGGTCGTGCCGCTGCTGGTGTTCGGCGGCGCCGCCGCCCGGCTCACCGTCGCGCGCCGCGACCGGCGGCTGGCCGCGCTGCGCCTGGTCGGCGCCACCCCCGGGCAGGTCGTCGCGGTCACCGTCGCCGAGGCGGTGCTGACGGCGGTGGCCGGGGCCGTCGCCGGGGCCCTGCTGTACGCCGCGTCCGTTCCGGTGCTGGCCCGGATCGCGGTCGGCGGCGGGGGCTGGTTCGCCGGCGACCTGTGGCCGGACGCGTTGTGGCTGGCCGGGGTCCTGGGAGCGGTGCCCGTGCTCGTCGGGATCAGCGCCGTCGTGGGGCTGCGCCGGGTGGTGGTCAGCCCGCTCGGCGTCGCCCGGCGGGAGACCCCGCCGGCGCTGCGGGCGGTGCGCGGACTGCTGCTCGTCGTCGTGCTCGCCGGGTTCGGCGCGGTGGGCGGAGGCCTCGCCGGCATGGGCCGCGCCGGGCTGGTCGTGCTGCTGGTGTTCGTGGCCCTGGCGTTCCTGGCGATCAACCTGGTGGGGCCGTGGGTGGTGGCGCTGATCGGCCGCCTCACCGTCGCGACCGCCCGGCGGCCGGCCCGGCTGCTGGCGGGCCGGCGCCTGCTCGACGATCCCCGCGCCGCCTGGCGCACCGTCGCCGGGGTCGCGCTGACCGGTTTCGTCGCGGGCTTCCTGTGCCTGCTCAACCCGTCGCCCGCCGCCCTGGACGGCGGGCCGCCGGACCGGCTCGAACTGGCCGTCCCGCCGGACCGGTCGGCGGCCGTGGCCGCGCGGGTGCGCGAGCGGCTGGCCGGCATGTCGGCGCAGGTCACCGTGCGGCACGCCGAGACGTCCGACGGCGGGACCGACGGCGGGCCGAATGGCGGCGACGGGCCGGCACGCGACGACGTCGTGGCCGCCGAGGTGCCCGGCGGCGCGGCCGCCGTCGACCGCGCCCGCACCGCGCTGACCGGCGTCGTGCCCGGACAGCACGCCACCACCCCGGCCGACGACCCGACCGCCCGCCGGCTGCTGGCCGACCTGCGCACCGGCGCGCTGGCCGTGCTGACGGTGTCGTTCCTCGTCGCGATGACCAGCGCCGGGATCACCGGGGCGTCCGCCGTGCTGGACCGCCGCCAGACCTACGCGATGCTGCGCCTGGCGGGCACCCCGCTGCGGGTGCTGGACCGGGCGCGCCGCCAGGAGACGCTCATCCCGCTCGTCGTCATGGGCGGCGGCTCCCTGCTGACCGGCATGTTCTTCGCGCTGCCGTTCGCGATGGGCGTCGGGACCGCCGGCCTGCTGACGCTGCTGGCGTTCGCGGCGCTCGGCTTCGCCGGGATCTTCGGGGCGAGCGCGCTGAGCCGTCCGCTGCTGCGCTCGGTCACCGCCGACCCGGCGCCCCGCCCGGACTGACACGACCGCGATGCGCGTGCACCGCCGGGGCCGCACCCGCAAGACTCGGAGGCGTGACCGACTTCTCCTGGCTGGGACCGCCCATCGACGCACGGCACCTGTTCGCGCCCGAACGGCGTGCCCTGCTGACCCTGCTGCGGGATCTGGAGCCGGCCGACTGGGCGCGGGAGGCCGTGCCCGGCTGGACGGTCAAGGACGTCGCCGCGCACCTGCTCGGCGACGACTACGGCCGGCTGGCGCACGACCGCGACGGCGAACCGGGGCACCGCGACGCGCCCGAGCCCGGCGAGCGGTTCGAGGCGTTCATCCACCGCGCCAACCAGCAGTGGGTGGACGCCGCCGACCGGCTCAGCACCCGCTCCCTCGTCGAGACGCTGGAGATGACCGGACGGCAGATCGCCGACCTGTGGCAGCGGTCCGACCCGCACGGGTCGAGCCGTCCGGTCACCTGGGCCGGTGCGGACCCGGCCCCGCTGTGGCTGGACTGCGCCCGCGACTACACCGAGTACTGGACGCACCGGCAGCAGATCCGGCTGGCGGTGGGCCTGGCGGACGAGCGCCCGCCCGAACCGCTGCTCGACACCTTCATGCGCGCGCTGCCGCACACGCTGCGGGACGTCGCGGCCGACGAGGGCGCGCAGGTCCGGATGCACGTCGACGGACTGGGCGCGTGGACGGCGACCGCCACCGCCGCGGGCTGGTCGCTGGCCCCGCCGCCCTCGGCCGCGCCCGCCGCCGTCGTCCGCCTCGACCCGGGCACCGCCTGGCGGCTGTGCGTGCGGATGGTCCACCCCGACGTGGCCGTGGCGCGGGCCCGGATGGAGGGCGACGCGCGGCTCGGCGCCGCCGCCTGCCGCATCCTGTCCATCATCCGCTGACGGAGCGTCCACGGCTCGAACAGGCGTTCGCCGAAATGTCGGAGGCGGCCGGTAGTTTCACGTGTGTCCGCCGGGTGAGCAGGGAATACAGGTCGAACCGCTGGGCTTGCGACGTACGTATGCACCTGTGACGCCCATTGGCGCGTGGCTTGCTCGACCCTCCGGGCAGCAGGAAGGGGAAGTGGCAGTGAGCGATCCGGCCCGCACGTTCCATCTCACCCGCCCGTGGCTGTACGGCCCCGCCGAACGAACCCTGATCGAGCCCTGGCTGACCACGCTGTCCGGCCAGGTCCTCAACGCCTACGACGAGGTGGACGAACCCGTCGTCGTCCCCATGCCCGACCGGTCCGACGCCGTGCGCGTGCTCGTCCCCACCCGCCTGCTCCGTCCCGAGGAGTACGCGCTGGTGGAGTCCGTGGCCGCCTGACCTTCATCTCATATATCAAGACACATTTCTCAATAATTGGGCATTCGGTCTAGGGTGGGGCCTCCGACGACGCAGGAGGCCCCATGTCCGAATCCGGCGCCTACACGCACGGGCACCACCCGACCGTGCTGAGCTCCCACCGGTGGCGCACCGTCGAGAACTCGGCCGCCTACCTGGTGGAGCACCTCCGTCCCGGAGCCCGCGTGCTGGACGTGGGCTGCGGTCCCGGCACCATCACCGTCGGCATGGCCGAACGGGTGGCGCCCGGACACGTCACCGGCCTGGACGCCGCCGAGGAGGTGCTGCGGGAGGCCGTCCGGTTCGCCGCGCAACGCCGGGTCGGCAACGTCGCCTTCGTGACCGGCGACGTCTACGCGCTCGACTTCCCCGACGACACCTTCGACGTCGTCCACGCCCACCAGGTGCTGCAGCACCTCGCCGACCCGGTGCGCGCGCTGCGCGAGATGCGCCGGGTGTGCCAGCCCGGCGGCGTGGTCGCCGCCCGCGACGCCGACTTCGGCACCATGGCCTGGTACCCCGAGCCGCCCGGCATGGCCGCCTGGCTGCCCGTCTACTACCAGGTGGCGCGCGGCAACGGCGGCGAGCCGGACGCCGGGCGGCGCCTGGTGTCCTGGGCCCGGCGGGCCGGCCTGACCGACATCACCGCCACCGCGTCCAGCTGGAGCTTCGCCACCCCCGAGGAGCGCCGGTGGTGGAGCGAGTCGTGGGGCGGGCGCATGGTGAGCTCGGCGGTCGCCGACACCGCCGTCGCACGGGGCCACGCCACCCGCGACGACCTGCGGCGCATCCACCGGGGCTGGCAGGAGTGGGCCGCCGCCGAGGACGGCTGGTTCGCCGTCGCCCACGGCGAGATCGTCTGCCGCGTCGGCTGACCGTCACCGCCGGCGGCGGCGCGGCGACGCGACGCGGCCGATCGCCTTGCGGGCCGCCGCGAACGCCGCCGCCACCGCCGGATCGGGATGGTTGCGGCCCTTGCGCCAGTACCGCTGGGCGAGCCGCCGGTTGCCGGACGAGGCGTAGACGCGGCCCAGATGCGCGTACGCGGCCCCGACCAGCTCCGGCGACGCGGCGTCGGAGGCGATCACCCGGTGCAGCGCGTCCTCGGCGTCCTCCGGCGGCTGGACCAGGCACCCGAGATGGAACGCCGCCTCCGCCGCCACCGCCGGGTCGTCCGCCTCGAGCGCCGCCTCGTAGGCGTCGAGGGCGGCGCGCATGTCGAGGAACCGCCCGGCCAGCCCGCCGAGCACCAGCGCCGCGCGCGGCGCGTGCTCGGGATGGCCGATATCGATGACGCGCCGGAACGCCTGCGCCGCCGACACCGCCGAGAACCGCTGCGAATGGACGATGCCGGCCTCGTACCAGGCCCGCGACGCCACGTCCGCGTCCCCGAGCTCGGCCGCCAGCTCCCACAGCGCCAGCGCCGACGGCCCGTCGCCGCACACCTCGCCGGCGAGCACGCCGAGGTTGAAGGCGATCCGCGCCGCATGGGGGCCGCCGCGCTGGACATGGCCGAGGCACGCGTCGCGGACCCGCTCGACGAGGTCGTCGCGTCCGAGCCGGCGCAGGAAACGGGCCGCGGGGACGACCGCCTCGGCCACCCCCTCCTCGGCGACCTCGGCGGCGGACTCGTCCTCGAAGACGCCGACGCAGGCGTTCACGTACCGCTCCAGCTCGGTGGTGGACTCGGCGAGCGCCGCGAGCTTGGCCGCCGCCAGCACGGCGTAGCGGGGCGCGCGCCCGACCAGCGCGCCGAGGTAGGCCGACACCGCCGCCTCCGCCTCCCCGGCCTGCTCGGCGATCAGCCCGGCGCAGTAGGCCGCCCACTCGCGCGTCGGGCTGGCGGCCTCGTTCATCAGATGCCGCATGAGCGGTTCGACGCCCGGTATCGCCCACGGCCCGCCCGGCCGCATGCCGTCGCCGATCGCGACGGCGATCAGGTGGGCGGACTGGCGGGTCACCGGGTCGGGGCTGCGCAGCACCTCGGCGAACAGCTGGGCGGCCTCGTCGTCGTCCCCTCGGGAGATCGCGAACTGCGCCTCCAGGACGTGCGCCTGCGCCACGTCCTGGGGCTGCAGCCCGACCGGATGCCGCCTGGCCTCGTCCAGCAGCGCCCGCGCCGCCTCCTCGTCGCCGCGCGCCAGCCGGACCCGGGCCAGCTGCAGCTTGAGCCGCGGCGCGAACAGGTACTCGCGCTCGATCGCCGTGGTCAGCAGCCGCTCGGACTCCGCCAGCTCGCCCCGCAGCGCGAACAGCACCGACAGCTCCACCACGGCGTCCGCGGTGTGGAACGGCGAGTCCCAGGCGATGATCCGCTTGAGCACGCGTTCCGCCTCGCCGGTCTCGCCGGCGCGCCGCAGCAGCGCGGCCAGCGCCAGCCCGTCGTAGGGCGCGCTCAGCGCGTCGCCCCACTCGAAGGCGATCCGCATGGCCTCGATGACGCCGGGCTCGTCGCCGAGGCGCTCGCGCAGCCCCGCCAGCTTGTGCGCGGCCCGCGCGGTCACCTCGCGGTGCCCCGCGGCGACCGCCTTCTCCAGCAGGGCGCGCGCCCGGTCGGGGGCCTGCTCGCGGCACAGGTCGGCCAGCGCCAGCATCGCGCGCGGCGCGGTCGCGAAGTGGTCCTCGCGCAGGATCCGCTCCAGCGCGGCGCGCGCCGCCGGCACGTCGCCGTCCTCCAGGACCGCCTCGGCCAGGTACCAGCGGGCCACGGCCGCCGCGTCGGCGTCGTCGCTGTGCGCGGCCTGCCGCCAGGCCCGCCGGGCCAGCTCCGGGTCGCCGTGCCGGGTGAACCACGCCGCCTTGCCGATCGCCACCGCCTCCAGCGGCGTCGCCCCCGCCAGCCGCTCGGCGCCCTCGTCGGCCGTCGGCAGCGCCGGCAGCAGCACCCGGCCGACCTGGTCGGCCAGCGCGTAGCGCCCCGGGCCGTCGGGGACCAGCAGCGCCGGTTCGGCGCACGCCTCCTCCAGCGCCTCGGCGAACTCCTCGCGGGTCAGCGCCGGATGCGGCCGCAGCGCGGCCATCCGCCGCGCCGCCTGCGGATAGAGCCGGTCGGCGGGGACCGACGTGCCCGCCGCCTGCCACCAGTCGAACATCGCCATCACCGTGGCGTAGCAGGCGGGGCACTCGGTCAGGGCCGCGTCGAGCCGCCGCCTGAGCCTGCCCGCCAGTTCGAGCTCGTCCTCGTACTGCTGGAGCGGGTCGCTCCACATGTCCCCGCCGGTTCCCATGGCAGCTCCTTCGGAGAACGCTACGTGACCAGAGAGATGCTCTCCGCATCGACGCTACGCCGCGCCTGCGCCGCCTGCGGCGTGATCCGCCGAACCGGCCGTTCGGAAAACGGCGATTACCGTCCGCCCGCCCGCGGCGCGCCAAGGCGACAAAGAAGGCAGAACGGTCGAGCCTCGGCCCCGGCGGGCGGCGATGCGTTGCCCGCACGGAGGGGTGAGCGGCAGGGGGCCGCCCGGGGCGGTGCCGGTGGACGGTGCTGGGCGGCGGTGCTGGTCGACGGTGCTAGTTGTTCTGTCCCGACAGGTTGGTGACGCGGCTGGCGGGTGGGAGGCCGCCGAGTGC